>JBILST010000046.1:0-12244 GCA_044371865.1 Flavobacterium sp. | reverse complement strand
ACCAGTTTCTAAAGCAGGTCACGCTACGAAAGTTATTTTCTTAACAGCAGATGCATTCGGAGTAATGCCTCCAGTTTCTAAATTAACTCCTGAGCAAACTAAATATTACTTCTTGTCTGGATTTACAGCTAAATTAGCAGGTACTGAAAGAGGAGTAACACAACCAGAACCAACATTCTCTGCTTGTTTCGGAAAAGCCTTCTTATCTTTACACCCAACAAAATACGGTGAAGAATTAGTTAAGAAAATGGAGCAACACAATGCTACTGCTTACATGGTAAACACAGGTTGGAACGGAACAGGAAAACGTATTTCAATTAAAGATACAAGAGCAATCATCGACGCTATTTTAGATGGTTCTATTGAAAGCGCAGATACTAAAGTAATTCCAGTATTTAATTTTGCGGTCCCTACTGCTTTACATGACGTAAATCCAGCAATTTTAGACCCAAGAGATACCTACGCTGATGCTGCTGAATGGCAAACAAAAGCAGAAGATTTAGCTTCAAGATTTATCAAAAACTTTGTTCAATATACGGATAACGAAGAAGGTAAATCATTAGTAGCAGCTGGTCCTCAATTGTAATCTAAGAAATTTATATAGTAAAAAAGTCCCGAAATTTTCGGGACTTTTTTGTTGAATAAACAATTGCTATAAAATTAGTAAACAGAAAGTTCTTTTTAAAATAATGTTAAACTTTATTTCTATGTGGAATAGTAGTGTTTATTTTTTTAGAAATTTGCAGTTATTTTGGATGTTTATCTAAAATGATTGGTATTTTTAATTAGAATAAGATTCATAACTTTTTTTAGCATATAAAATGCTGTAATAAAACAACTATTAAATAATGGAAGACTGTAATATATTTGAAATATGGGAAGATTATAAATCTTCATTGCTTGGTTATATTCAAAAGAGAGTGGACGATAGAGACGACTCAAAAGATATTTTACAAGAAGTTTTGTTAAAAAGTTATCAGTTTTGTTCAAAAGGGAAAACGGTTCTAAATCTAAAATCATGGCTTTATAAAATAACTCAAAACGCAATTATTGATTATTATAAAAAAGACAATAAAAATATACCATTAGAATTTGATGTAAAAGAAGAAGATAATGAAAATTCTTCTATTGGTGAGGCCTCAGAATACATTAAGGTGTTATTAAAACTTTTGCCAGAAGAGTATGCAAAACCATTATACATGTATGATTTAGAGAATATAGACCAAAAAACAATTGCAGAGAAGCTAAATCTAACTTTACCAAATACTAAGTCGCGTATTCAAAGAGGTCGTGTTAAACTAAAAGAACGCTTTTTAGAATGTTGTATTGTGGCTTTTGATACTAATGGTGAAATGATAAGTTTTGACATTAAGCCAGAATGTACATTGCTTCAAGATGAAAAAGAGCGATTAAATAAAATTTAGTTTTTTTGCATCTTTTTTATTTTTCTCAGTCTAAGTCCATAAAATGAAGAAAGCAATCATAATTGGTGGCGGATTAAGCGGTTTAACCATAGCCTATTATTTAAAAGAACAAAATATCCCTTTTCAAATTCTAGAAGCGCAAGAGGATTTAGGAGGCAGGATAAATACCGTTAGAGGTGTACTAAATTCTCCTATGGAAATGGGGGCAACTTGGTTTAATACCATTCACACAGATTTAATTCAACTTTTAAAAGATTTAGAAATTAAGTATTTTCCGCAGCATATTGAAGGAAAGACTATTTTTCAAACACATTCATTTGAGCCTCCACAACTATTTTATGTGCCAAATTCTGAACAAGCTTCTTTTCGCATAAAAGACGGAACTTTTGCCATTATTGAAAAACTAATTTCAATAGTCGGCAAGGATAATATTTATACCAACACTGCTGTACATAAAATAGTTGATAAAGGAGGTCATGTTTTGCTATTGGATTCTCTGGGAAATTCTTATGAGTCAGAAATTGTTATTTCTACCATTCCTCCTCAAATTCTCATTGAAAACATCCAGTTTGAGCCTTCACTTCCTTTACAATTAACTAATCTAATGTCTAAAGTCCAAACTTGGATGAGTGGTTCAATAAAGTTTGCTGTTGAATATAGCGAGCCATTTTGGCTAAAGAATGGTTATTCAGGAACGATATACAGCCAATCTAGTATTGCTGTTGAAGTGTATGACCATTGTAATTATGAAGCTAATAAATTTTCATTAGTGGGGTTTTTAAGTAGTTCTGCTATTAATTATACAATTGAACAAAGAGAACAACTAGTTATCAAACAAATTGAAAATCTTTTTGGATCTATTGTACCAAGCCATATTTCATATCATGAAAAAGTATGGAATAATCAATATGTTTTATCCACGAAGCCAAATTCTTTATATGCGCATCAAAATAATGGGCATGAGTTAGTTCAACTTTCCTATATGAATGATAAACTATTTTTTGCTGGAACTGAAACTTCTTCCATACATCCAGGGTATTTAGAAGGCGCTGTAAGGTCAGCAAACAGGGTGTTTAAAATTATTTCTGAAAAATAATCTCTTTTTTTTGCATCTTTTTTTTAGATGGGAGTCTTAGAGTCATAATTTTTTAAATAATTTAATCATGAACACAGGAAACATTCAAAAAAGAGTATTGCTTATTATGTCATCTTATGACGATATGGGAATAAGCGGAAAACAAACAGGAACTTGGTTTACAGAATTAGCTGCACCTTATTACATTCTTACAGACGCAGGTTATGAAGTAGTTTTTGCTTCTCCAGATGGAGGTGAGGCGCCAATTGATTTATTGAGTATGAAAGTGCCATTTACAACAGAATACACAGATAAATTTTTAAATGACCCTGTAGCTTTATTTGCAGCAAAACACACCAGAAAATTACGCAACATTGATTACAACACTTTTGATGCTGTGTTTTTTCCAGGCGGATATGGATTGTTAACAGATTTAGCTTCAGACCAATTTGTGGTAAAATTAATTAAGGACTTTTATGAGACTAACAGACCAATTGCGATGGTTTGTCACGCTCCAGCAATCTTGAGAGATGTAAAGTTGTCTAATGGAAAATATTTAGCTGAGGGACTAAATCTTACTGGATTTAAAGATGCTGAAGATGCAGAAATAGAATTGGACAAACATTTATTATTCTCTTTAGAGCAAGAATTAAAAGGAAGAGGCGCTAATTACAAAAGTGTAGCCAATTGGGAACCTAATGTTGTTGTTGATGGAGTTCTTATGACAGGTCAAAGTCCAGCATCTGCAGCACCTTTAGCAGAAAAACTAGCAGAAGTGCTTAGAAAATAATTCCATTAATAAAAAAAGAGCTGTTTAAACAGCTCTTTTTTTATTAAATCTAACGTTTTTATTTTCCTTTATTAGCTTCTGCTACGTATTTTTCTAAAGCACCTGTCATTGAAGGTGTTCCTGGGCTAGGTGCCATAATATCTACACGTAAACCATGATCTAAAGCTTCTTTTTGAGTTGTGTTTCCAAATACTGCTATTCGCGTATTATTTTGTTGAAAATCAGGGAAGTTTTTAAATAATGATTTGATTCCAGTAGGACTAAAAAATGCTAAAACATCATAATATACATCTTTTAAATCAGATAAATCACTCATGACTGTTTTGTAAAAAGTACCTTGAGTCCAATTCACTTTAAGTCCATCTAAAGTTTGTGGAATATCAGCGTTTAATTGGTCAGAAGAAGGTAGTAAGAATTTTTCATCTTTATACTTTTTTATCAAAGTTGACATGTCAACGAAATCCTTTTGACCTACATATATTTTTCTTTTTCTATAGACTACATAACGTTGTAAATAGAAAGCAACCGCCTCAGATTGGCAAAAATATTTTAAATCTTCTGGTATTTTATAACGCATTTCTTCAGCCACTCTAAAAAAGTGATCAACAGAATTACGGCTTGTTAATATAATAGCAGTGTAGTTGTTTAAGTCTATTTTTTGGGCGCGAACTTCTTTAGCAGAAACCCCTTCTACGTGAATAAAAGGTCGGAAGTCAATTTTAACTTTCAATTTATTTTGAAGCTCAAAATAAGGAGAATTTTCTACTTTAGGCTCTGGTTGTGAAACTAATATTGTTTTCACTTTCAAATTTGACATATTTCTCTCTAATTTTTTGTAAACCAATTATAAATAAAATAGTAAGGTGCTATTTCAAGGGTGCAAAGATATAAAATAAAATAAAATATTTTACGTAATAGTAAATTTTGATATAATTTTAATGCAACCAAGTAAGTAGTAATGTTAATGGTTAGTAAGGTGATTAATAGTGACCAAAAAAACCAATCTGAATTTAATGAATTGTAAAAAAGAATAATATTAACAGGTAATAAAATAAATCCAAAATAAGCTCTATAGTTTACCTTTAACAAGTTAAATTGCTCGTTAAATTCTTCAATTTTAAAGGCTGTGGCGATAATTTTCTCAATTAAAAATTTAGAAAGTATAAAAACGCTTAAAAACGTAAAGATTTGAATATATACTATTAAGTCGTTTTTTTCGGCTTTATTAAATTGATTCAATACTAATAAAGTAAAAAAAGAAAAAGAAATTAATTGTAATATAAACATTGAAATGGTAAAACCACTCATTAGATTACTGCTATCTCTGTAGATTTTTGTGTATTTATCAGAATAAGCTAAACGAACAAATTCGTTAAAGCGTACTGAAGATATAGTTTTGTTAATAGCAATTATAGCTAAGCAAACCACAAACAAAAGGGTGGCCCAATCTTTGCTTTCAATAATTCGATCATGTAATTGAATTGCTAACATATTGGCGCAAATTTACAAAAAATAGTCTCATTTTCATTATTATAAAATTATTAAGAATTGTCTACAAGAAATAGTTTATTTTTGCAGTCAAAATACAAGATTTTTTATGGCTCAGGGTATTGTTATAATTCCAACTTTTAACGAAATTGAAAATATTGAAGCGATTATAAAAGCAGTTTTTGCTTTAAAAATGCCTTTTGATGTTTTAATAGTGGATGATAATTCCCCTGACGGAACGGCAGTAAAAGTAAAAGAGATGCAGCAAGAATTTCCTTCGCAGTTGCATTTGAAGGTTCGAATGAAAAAATCGGGATTAGGAACGGCATACGTAGCAGGTTTTAAATGGGCGCTTTCTCATGGATATGATTATATTTTTGAAATGGATGCCGATTTTTCACACAATCCAAATGATTTAGAAAAGTTGTTAGCGGCTTGTGAAAATGGTGCGGATGTTGCTATCGGTTCTCGATATTCAAATGGAGTCAATGTTGTAAACTGGCCTTTAAGTCGAGTTTTGTTATCTTATTTTGCTTCCGTTTATGTGAGAATGATAACCGGAATGAAAATTGCAGATGCAACAGCAGGTTTTAAATGTTACAGAAGAGCCGTTTTAGAAAAAATTAATCTAGATAAAATAAAATTTGTAGGGTATGCGTTTCAAATAGAAATGAAATATCGTGCCTTTGTGAACAAATTCACTATTGTTGAGGTTCCTATCATTTTTACAGATAGAACTAAAGGGCAATCAAAAATGAGCGGTGGAATTATTCGTGAAGCCGTTGTTGGAGTAATAATGTTAAGACTACGTAAAATATTTAATAGATTATAATGAGTACTAGTACATATTTAATTAGAAATGCCAAAATTGTAAATGAAGGTGTTGTTTTTGAAGGGGATATATTAATTGAAAATGAATTCATAAAAGAAATTGCAGAAAAAATTAGCGTAAAATCATCTGACTGTGTTATTATTGATGCCGAGGGAAGTTATGTAATTCCGGGTGCCATTGATGATCAAGTGCATTTTAGAGAACCTGGTCTTACTCATAAAGGAACTATCGAATCTGAAAGTAAAGCTGCTGTAGCTGGAGGAATCACTTCGTTTATCGAACAACCAAATACAGTTCCTAATGCTGTTACGCAAGAACTTTTAGAAGATAAATATCAAATTGCCGCTAAAACATCGTATGCGAATTATTCATTTATGATGGGTGGTACTAATGATAATTTAGAAGAAGTATTAAAAACGAATCCTAGAAATGTTGCCGGGATTAAGTTGTTCTTAGGCTCTTCAACAGGTAATATGTTGGTAGATAATCCAGAAGTCTTAGAAAATATTTTTTCGTCTACTAAAATGTTAATCGCTGTACATTGTGAAGACGAAGCAACGATTAAAGCGAATACTCAAAAATATAAAGAAGAATTTGGTGACGATATTCCTGTGAAATACCACCATTTAATTCGAAGTGAAGAAGCTTGTTATTTGTCTTCATCAAAAGCAATTGAATTAGCAAAAAAAACGGGTGCGCGCTTGCATGTGTTTCATTTATCAACCGCTAGAGAAATGGAATTGTTTACCAATAAAATTCCATTAGAACAAAAGCAAATTACGGCAGAAGTATGTATTCATCATTTATGGTTTACAGATGCTGATTATGAAACAAAAGGCTCCTTGATTAAATGGAATCCTGCTGTAAAAACGCAAGCAGATAAAGATGCATTATGGAAAGCATTATTAGATGATAGAATTGATGTAATAGCAACAGATCATGCACCTCATACACTTGAAGAAAAAAGCAATCCATATTTAACCTGTCCTTCTGGTGGTCCTTTAGTTCAACATGCTGTTGTAGCTATGTTTGAAGCGCATCATCAAGGAAAAATTTCGGTAGAAAAGATTGTTGAAAAAATGTGTCACAATCCGGCTAAAATTTTTCAAATTGAAAAAAGAGGATTCATTAGAGAAGGTTATTATGCTGATATAGCAATTGTTAATGCATATTTACCGTGGAATGTTAAAAAAGAAAATATTATTGCAAAATGTGGTTGGTCTCCGTTTGAAGGATATAACTTTAAATCGCGTGTGACACATACTTTTGTCAATGGGAAATTAGTTTATCATAATGGTAAAGTAAAAGAAACGAAAGTAGGCCAACGATTATTATTTGAAAGAAATTTATAATGAAACCACTGCTATTTTTATTCGTAAGTTTATTGTTGTTTTCTTGTTCTAAGAATCCAGCGCCCAAACCCGATAATTTATTGGATGAGGAAGTAATGGTAAATATTATTTTTGATATTGCAGTTTTACAAGCAGCGGATGGCAATATGCCTTATAAATTAGCAGAGGCCAATATTAACGCAAATCAGTATATTTTTCAAAAGTATAAAATAGATAGCGTAACCTATAGTCAAAATCAACGCTATTATGCTTCAGATTCTAGGAAATATAAAAAAATCTATAAAAAAGTAATTGAAAGATTAGATTTAGAACAAAAGAAAATGAATGATACTACTAAAGCAACCAATGCATCAGACGATGTTAAAAAAAGCTTTAGTGTTTCAGAATAGTTTTTAAATAATCTTCTTTTTCTTGAAATTCAAATTCAAAATACGATTTAATTTTTGAAGCATCGTAAATTGAAGTGTCATGTGATGCAGCAGCAGTATGTCGGGTTATTTTTCTTTTGCGATTCGCAATTTTTGAAATCAGCCAATCTAGTCGCCAGGCAATAGCAGTCATTAATTTCGTTGCTTTTATTGAAGGACTTTTTAAGTTTAACTCTGTGGCTATAAATTTAAGTAGTTTTTTAACCTCAATATTTTCGCCTACGAGCGTAAAACGTTCTCCATTGATGTTGCTTTTCATGAGTTGCATCATGCATTTGGTTACGTCATCTACAAATACAATTCCAACAGAACCATTTGTGTAAAAAGCCATTCCCTTTCTTACGGATTGAATAATTACATCGCTTCCTTTTTTGGGAAATCCATAGCCAAAAATCACACCTGGATTCACAATTACTACTTCCAAGCCTTCTTGATGTCCACGAAACACTTCCATTTCTGCACCATATTTTGAAATTGCGTAATCACTGTGTAATTCTTCAGGATTCCATTCGGTTTCTTCAGTAATAGTAGTTTCGTGTTCTTTTGGGTTTCCTAAAGCGGCAATTGAGCTTACATGACAAAGTTTTTTGATGCCAAAATCAATACAGCAATTTACAACGTTGGCAGTTCCTTCAATGTTTATTTTTCTAAGCTCTTCTTCGTCATTTGGGTCAAACGAAATTAGTGCAGCACAATGATAAACATGAGTAATATTTTCAAAAGAAATTTCTAACGACGGAATGTCGGTAATGTCGCCTTTTGCCCAATTGATTTTATCAAAAAGCTGTGATTGATTATGGTAAGAAAACACATTCTTTACTTTTTCAATTTGTTTCTCAGAACGAAATAACGCTTTTACTTCCTCATTTTCTTGAAGAAGTTGCACTAACAAATGCGAACCTACTAAACCTGTTGCTCCTGTGACTAAAATCATGACGTAAAAATAGCAAATCTTTTAAAAACGGACTAACTTTTAAACCTTCAAACTTTTAAACTTTTAAACTAAAAGTTATCTTTGCCAAAATTAAATCGCAAAATGAAAAATTTAGTAGAAGAATTACGTTGGAGAGGTTTGTTTCATGATATGATGCCTGGAACAGATGAGCAATTACTAAAAGAGGCTACCACAGCTTATATTGGTTTTGATCCAACGGCAGACTCTTTGCATATTGGAAGTTTAGTACAAATCATACTGTTAATGCACTTGAGAAAATCGGGTCATAAAGCCATTGCACTTGTGGGTGGAGCAACGGGAATGATTGGTGATCCTTCTGGAAAATCTAATGAAAGAAATTTGTTAGACGAAGCTACTTTGAATCATAATGTAGAAGGAATTAAGAGTGTTTTATCTCGCTTTTTAGATTTTGATGCGAAAGATGAAAATGCACCTATTCTAGTAAATAACTACGATTGGATGAAAGATTTTTCATTCATTGATTTTGCTCGTGATATTGGAAAACGTATTACCGTGAACTACATGATGTCTAAAGACTCTGTAAAGAAGCGTTTAAGCGGAGAAGAGGGTGCAGAAGGAATGAGTTTTACCGAATTTACGTATCAATTAATTCAGGGTTACGATTTTTATCATTTGAACAAACACCATAATTGTTTGCTTCAAATGGGTGGAAGTGACCAATGGGGAAACATTACTACTGGTACAGAATTGGTGCGAAGAATGAACGTTGGGAACGATGATAAATCAAAAGCATTCGCTTTAACAACCCCATTAATTACAAAAGCTGACGGTTCTAAGTTCGGAAAATCGGAAGGTGGAAACGTTTGGTTAGATGCTGATAAAACTTCGGTTTACAAATTTTATCAATTTTGGTTAAATTCTACTGATGTAGATGCGGAAAAGTATATTAAGATTTTCACATTCTTAGATAAAGAAACGATTGAAAAATTAATTGCTGAACACAATGAAGCGCCTCATTTAAGAGTCTTACAAAAACGTTTGGCAGAAGAAATTACGGTGATGGTGCATTCTGCAGCAGATTTAGAAAATGCAATCGCAGCTTCAAATGCGTTCTTTAGTCCAACTATGGATGAATTGAAAAAATTAGATGAAAAAACCTTTTTAGAAGTGTTTGATGGAGTTCCTCAAGCCGAAATTTCGATGGAAGATTTGAATGCAGGTTTGGATATGATTGCAGCATTAGCAGCAAAAACAAATTTCTTAGCTTCTAACAGTGATGCGCGTAGAGAATTGAAACAAAACTCGATTTCTTTGAACAAAGAGAAAGTAGGAGAAGATAAAATCATAACAAAAGAAGATTTAATCAACAATCAATTCTTGTTATTGCAAAAAGGAAAGAAAAATTATTACGTGATTAAGGTTAAATAGTTTTGTCATACTGAACTTGTTTCAGTATCTAGATTTAGAAGCTGAAATGAATTCAGCTTGACAATAGAACTCTTAAATAACCATCAGGTTACAACCACGAATATCAGAATGATCAAAACGTCCCAACACTTCGAACGAATGGTTGGGATATTTTTTTCCCAAATCTTGCGTAGCAATAAAGGAGCACGAATTGATATTCGCTAAATCAATCACGTTAATTCCGCCTGTTTTTCCTTCTGAAACGTATGTTAGTGCATCTTCCGTATCACGAATTAGAATTTGCATCCATGGCGGACATTCGAAAACACCATCGCCAAGAGAATACGCTTGCGAAAGTAATTCGGTCATGCCATATTCGGAATGGATTTTAGAAACGCCAAATCCTTCGCGTAAAATAGTGTGTAATTCTTCACGAATCATTTCTTTTCGTTTGCCTTTCATACCACCAGTTTCCATAATGATAGTGTTTTTTAATTCGAATTTTTGCTTCTCAATTAAATCTAACAAAGCATACGTAACTCCAATTAAAATCACATTCTGACTTGAATTATCCAATTCAATCAATTTAGAAATTAATTCATCGTAGTTGTTTAAATAAAATCCAGAATCTTCGTGATTACTACTTTGAATTAAATCTTCTACCATATATATCAACGAAGAACCATCACGCTCTAAATAGGACGGAAGCAAGGCTAAAACGCAATAATCTTCAATGTTTCCATAGAATTCTGAAAAGCCTAAGCGATAACTCATTTCGTACCAACTTACATCGGTAACTAAATGTTTACTGGTTTGCATTCCGGTGGTGCCGCTACTTGTAAACGTTTGCTGAATAGTTTCAGAAGAACTTAAAACGTTATGACTTTTAAAAAACTGAATGGGTAAAAATGGAATTTCAGTTATTGATTTCACATTTTTTTTGTCTTTCTTCAAGAAGTTACAAAATTGTTGGTACACCAAATTAGTATCGTACTGATGACGAAATACTTTTAAAGTAATTTTTTCAAATTCTTTTTTCGAACTAATTTGGAAAATATCTTCTTGTGAAATCATGGTGCAAAAATAGCAAACAAAATGGTCTTAAATAAAAAAGCACCAACTTTCGTTGATGCTTTTCTCTTATTTTTCATGCTGTCCCGAAGCTTCGGGATGTTTCAGTATCTATAAATTACTTGATAACTAATTTTCTAGTAGCTGTTTTACCTTCTTCTGTAATTTTAACTACATAAACACCAGCCGTTAATTTAGCTACGTTTACTGTGTTGTTTACTACATTAGATTTTAAAACTTCTTTACCTAATAAATCAAATATTTGAACAGACATAGCTGCATTGGCTGTAGAAGTAAAGTTTAATGTGCCTCCAGATATTGGGTTTGGATACATTGTTAAACCTTCAATTGCATTAAATGATGAAGATGATAAAGTAGTTACGTTTCCAGAAATGGCAACATCATCAATACTAAAAGTACCGCCAGCTGCTTCTGCGTTCCATCCGTAAAATCTGAATGTTACTGGAGTTGTTAATCCTGTATAGCTAGGTCCGCTTAATGTAATTGTGCTTCCGTTTTGGCCAGTAGTTGTAGCGTCTAAAACTCTGAAGAAAATGTTTCCAGATTCTACTGATAATTCAGCATTTGCAGGGTTTATAGAAGCTGGTAAATTTGCTGCAAAAGCATCTACACTCGAGCGAACAGAATAAGTTCTTACGCCAGTTCCAGATCTTTGTTGTCTAAAAGTTATTCCTGTTAAATTATAGGTTGTTCCAGGAAGAGGTGTGATTGTTACTTGAAAATAAATATTTGCATCTAAAGAACCAGCTAAATTAGCATATACATTATCACTGGCTGTTGCTCCTAGTGGTTGATTTACAAAAGAAAATCTAGTTGCAGCATTTGAATTAGTTGGAGGAGTTGTAGTGTTAACAGCTGTAAAGCTTCCAAAAGTTAGTCCAGCTACACTTGGTACAGGACTTGGATCAGTAGCTCCTGAAGTTGCTGTTACTAAGGCAAAATCATAAGTTCCTGTAAATGGTCCTTGTGCAAATGAAACGCTTGTTAATGCAATAAATAATAAAGTGTAAAGTTTTTTCATGTTTATAAAATTAAATTATGGTACAAAGATAATTAGTTTTTAAGTTTTATGCTACTATTTAGTTGTTAACTTAAAATTAAATAAAAGATATGAATTTAATTAACTAATTGATAATTAGTTTTCTAGTAGCAGAAGCTTCGCCTTCTTTGATTTTGATGATGTAAACGCCTGCTTCTAACTGACTTACATTTACTTCTTTTGAGGTAGTAACCGATTCAAGAACTCTTTTGCCTAAAACATTAAAAATTTCTACTTTTTTGTCTAAAGAAGATTTAGTAGTAATAAAAATTTTACCTGAATTTGTTGGGTTTGGATAAATAGTAAGTCCTTCAATAGTAGGTTCTTGCGTTTTAGAAGCACTAGCAGATTTGTTTTCTTGAGCTTGTAGCTTAAAAGAAAACAAAACCGTAAAAAGAAAA
>JBILST010000313.1:0-2588 GCA_044371865.1 Flavobacterium sp. | reverse complement strand
TATTATTATTGATAATTGCGGTGTATTACATCGTAATGGTAGTAAAAAATAAAGAATTCAAAGAACTTGGGAAAATCATAGGTGTTTTTGCTATAGCAGGAATTTTTGCCATTGGAGCCAATGCAACTAATTTAATGGCGACTTCAGAGTATGCTAAATTTTCTACTCGTAATAATAGTGAATTAACCTTTAATCCAGACGGTTCGCCAAAAACAGATAGTAATGCAATGTCTTACGATTACATTACCGAATACAGTTATGGAATTGCAGAGAGTTTGAATTTAATTGTTCCAGGACTTTTTGGAGGTTCAAATAATGAAAATTTAGGTATTAAATCGGAAACTTATGAGAACTTTGTTGCCCAGGGTTATCCAGCAGACCAAGTACAAGGATTAGTAGAACACGCACCTGCTTATTGGGGTGATCAGCCTATTGTTGCGGCACCAGCCTACATTGGAGCAGTGGTCTTTTTCTTGTTTGTAATGGCATTTTTTGTTGAAAAACGAAAAATTAAATATTTATTTCTTGCAGGAGCTGTATTTTCATTGTTACTTTCTTGGGGTAAGAATTTTAGTTTTTTAACAGATTTCTTTATCAATTATGTGCCTTTTTATGACAAATTTAGAGCTGTTTCTTCGATTCAAGTTCTTTTGGAATTGTGTGTGCCCGCTTTAGCGATTGTTGGATTGTATCAATTTTTTAAGCAAGACGAAAAAGCAAAATGGAATGCCCTGTGGAAATCTGGAGCCATTACTTTCGGACTTTTGGTAGTGTTGTTTTTAATCAAAGGTATGTTCAATTTCTCTGCGGCAAATGATGCGATGTATGCCCAAGCGTATGGTGATGATTTCATCCGTACATTAAAAATAGATAGAGCTGCTTTGTACACTTCCGATGTCTTACGTTCGATGTTGTTTGTTGGACTTACTTTTGGTGTTTTATTTTTGTTTGTAAAAAACTTAATGAAAGAAACTACAGCAATTATTATAGTTGGAGTTTTAATGGTTTTTGACTTGTTTATGGTAGATAAACGTTATGTAAGCAACAATCCCGACCAATTTAGAAGCGCAAGAGAAGTAGATATGCCATTTGATCCTACAGAAGCTGATCAAAGAATTTTAGCCGATACTACACATTTCCGCGTTTTTGAAGTAGAAGGCGGAATGAGTAGTGCAAGAACTTCGTTTTTCCATAAATCTATTGGTGGATACCATGCGGCGAAACCTAGAAGAATGCAACAATTATTCGACTATCAAATCGCGAAAAATAACGTTCGTGTGTTAAATATGTTAAACGTAAAATACGTCATCCAATCCGATGAAAACGGACAAAAATTAGCGTTACAAAATCCAGCAGCGAATGGAAATGCTTGGTTTGTGGAGGGAATTATTAAAGTTGAATCAGATAATTCTGAGATGAAAGCTTTAGATACTTTAAATAATAAAAAGTATGCAGTTTTCCATAAAGATTATACCAGATTAGCACAATCTGATAAAATAACTTTGGATAGTATAGCTAATATTAAATTATTTAATTACAATTCAAATCATTTAAAATATAAATCAGATAATTCGAACAATGGAGTTGCTGTTTTCTCTGAAATGTATTATTCAAATGGATGGAAAGCAATGATTGATGGAAAGGAAACACCTATTTTTAGAGTTAATTATGTTCTTCGCGGATTAAAAATTCCAGCGGGAAAACATACTATTGAATTCAAATTTGAACCTCAAGTTGTCAAAACAGGAAGTACCATTGCATTAATCAGTTCGATTGGAATGCTTTTATTAATTGGAGCTGGAGTTTATTTCGAGAGAAAGAAAAAAGTATAGAATCTTGTCATGCTGAACTTGTTTCAGCATCTCCAAACAAATTTAGAAGCTGAAACGAGTTCAGCTTGACAAAATATCATTTTAGAACTTGACATTGCAACCAACAAAAAAAATACTCATCATTTCCTATTACTGGCCACCTGCAGGAGGTCCAGGAGTGCAACGTTGGTTGAAATTTGTTAAATATTTGCCCGATTTTAACATCGAACCGCACGTTTATATTCCCGAAAACCCAACTTATCCGTTACTTGATGAGAAATTAGTAAGTGAAGTTTCGGATAAAGCAGTTATCATCAAACAACCCATTTTTGAACCTTACGGATTGGCTTCTGTTTTTTCTAAGAATAAGACTAAAAAAATTAGTTCAGGAATTATACCCAATCAAAAAAAGCAATCGTTTGTTGAAAAAATGATGCTTTGGATTCGTGGGAATGTTTTTATTCCCGATGCAAGAGCGTTTTGGGTGAAACCTTCGGTTAAGTTTTTGAAAGAATACCTTCAAGAACATCAAATTGATACAATAATTACCACAGGACCGCCTCATAGTTTGCATTTGATAGGTTTACAGTTAAAAAAAGAATTAAACATCACTTGGTTAGCCGATTTCCGTGATCCTTGGACAACTATTGGCTATCATAAGCAGTTAAAATTAAGTTCGTGGGCGGCTAAAAAACATAAAAATTTGGAAAAGGAGGTTATGAATACTTGTGACCGACTTCTAGTAACATCTCCTACTACAAAAACTGAGTTTGAAGC
>JBILST010000082.1:0-8931 GCA_044371865.1 Flavobacterium sp. | reverse complement strand
TTCAAGTAAATCCAAACAATCAACCTGATTTAGAAGCGTATACCTATTTAATCGAGCGTCAGTTAAAACCAGAAGCACGTAACGATGTTAAAGAATTATTAGAAAAATTAGAAATCAAACCTACAGCTATGATTGATATTTCGGATGGTTTGTCGTCTGAAATTTTACATTTGTGCAAACAAAGCAATGTAGGTTGTAACTTATACGAAGAGAAAATTCCGGTTGATCCGCAATTGATTAATGTGTGTGAAGAATTTAATTTAGATATAACCACAATAGCCTTGAGCGGTGGCGAAGATTACGAATTGTTATTCACCATTGCCATGGAAGATTTTGATAAAATCAAAGGAAATCCAAATTTCACCATCATCGGGCACATGGTAGCTGCTACCGAAGGAAATCATTTAATCACCAGAGCGAATACTAAGATTGAATTGAAAGCTCGTGGTTGGAATGCTTTGAGTGAGTAGTGTTTAGTGCTCAGTTTTTAGTATTCAGAAAATATAAAAGCCTCAAATTTCAAATGAAATTTGAGGCTTTACTTTTTACTTTGAGCTTTTTACTTTTTACTTCAAAACTACATTTTCATCAACCAGTTTCTCATGGAAACTTCGTTATTGATGATATTTCGTAATTCTGAAATCTTCACTCTGTCTTGTTGCATAGAATCTCTGTGACGGATTGTTACTGTTTCATCTTCTAAGGTTTGATGATCTACTGTAATACAGAATGGTGTTCCTAATGCATCTTGTCTTCTGTAACGTCTTCCTACCGCATCTTTTTCGTCATACGCTACATTGAAATCCCATTTTAAATCTTCGATGATTTTTTGAGCTAATTCTGGTAAGCCATCTCTTTTAATTAATGGTAAAACAGCCGCTTTTGTAGGTGCTAAAACGGAAGGCAAACGTAAAACTGTTCTTGTTGAACCATCTTCTAACGTTTCTTCTTGTAATGATTTTGAAAAAACTGCTAAGAACATTCTATCCAAACCAACAGAAGTTTCTACCACATACGGTGTATAGTTTGAATTCGTGTCGTTATCAAAATATTGTAATTTTTTACCTGAAAATTGTTCGTGTGCTTTTAAATCGAAATCGGTTCTCGAGTGAATTCCTTCCAATTCTTTAAATCCAAATGGGAAATTGAATTCGATATCCGCAGCTGCATTTGCATAATGTGCTAGTTTTTCGTGGTCGTGGAAACGGTAATTTTCCTTTCCTAAACCAAGCGACAAATGCCAATTTAAACGTGTGGTTTTCCAGTAATCATACCATTTCATTTCTTCACCTGGTTTCACGAAAAACTGCATTTCCATTTGTTCAAATTCGCGCATACGGAAAATAAATTGTCTCGCCACGATTTCGTTTCTAAATGCTTTACCCGTTTGAGCAATTCCGAAAGGAATCTTCATACGACCTGTTTTTTGAACGTTTAAGAAATTTACGAATATACCTTGAGCCGTTTCTGGACGCAAGTATAAATCCATTGCGTTTTCTGCAGAAGCTCCTAATTTTGTTCCGAACATTAAGTTGAATTGCTTTACATCGGTCCAGTTTTTTGAACCGCTATCTGGACAAGCAATTTCTAATTCTTCGATTAAAGCTTTTACATCGGCAAGATTTTCTGTCTCTAAAGAGCGTGCCATTCTTTCCAGAATTTCCTTCTTTTTAGACAAATATTCCATCACACGTGGATTGGTTGTTTTGTATTGCTCTTCATCAAAGGAAGCACCAAAACGCTCACGTGCTTTGTCGATTTCTTTTTGTGCTTTTTGATTTAATTTTTCGGCATAATCCTCAATTAAAACATCGGCACGGTATCTTTTTTTAGAATCTTTATTATCAATTAACGGATCGTTAAAGGCATCTACGTGACCAGAAGCTTTCCATGTGGTTGGATGCATCAAAATTGCAGCGTCTAAACCTACAATATTTTCGTGCATTTGCACCATTGCTTTCCACCAGTATTCACGGATGTTTTTCTTTAACTCTACACCATTTTGTGCATAATCGTAAACCGCACTAAGTCCATCGTAAATTTCGCTTGACGGAAAAATAAATCCGTATTCTTTTGCATGCGAAACTACATTTTTAAATATATCGTCTTGTTTTGCCATACTGCAAAAGTAAAAATAGGAATGGAATAAAGAAAAGAAATTGAAAAATAAAAATAAGAAATATTAATATTCAAAAACTGCAGGGCCAATTTTTACAAAGTCATGGTAAATATTAATTTTATATTTACCTTTTATGGTTTTCTTTTGTTCTAGATTAACGTAAGTACAAACATCCGTATCTTCTTTCTTGTAGTTTGTCTCAACAGAAGCACTATATTGTAATTTTACATTTAAATCAGACTCAACAGAAGTGTTCCCTGCAGAAATAATTTGATTTTTAGGGTTCACAATTTGAACATAAATTGTTTTTTCTCCTGATTTAACCAATTGATTTTCCTCAAGAGTAAAACAGACTCTTAATTGCTGTATTTTAGAATCTTTTAAGCTATAATTATCAGAATAAATTTTAACTCCTTTAGTGCTAATATTTAAAGCGGTGAGTTTGTCTGTTTTTGGTAATAATTCAGAATCAACAGCAACAGCTGATTTGTTGTTTAACAACACTGCTTTTGTTTGTTGTTTTTTGGCATAAAACACAATGGAATCTTCAACAGAATTAAATTTTGTTTTATTAGACAAAGATTTTCCTGATTGCATTAAGCTCATTTTCTCATGAAATCTCAAACTATCAATTTTGCTCTTTGCACTAATAGAGTCGTATTTGTGAAGTATTTCTGTAAGTTGACTATCTAAAATTCTATTTTCTAACTCTGATACTTCAATATAATTGTGGAAATCATCAGATACTTTGTAGTACTTGACACTTAAAAATAAGGCTAATATCATCAAGATTATGATGCTAATTTTTGTTATTTTATTTTTCCTTGACGACATTCTATTAAAATATTTTTATAAATTTATTTAAAAAAATATATTTCAGTATAATTATTCGACAAAATGCTAAAATACCTGATAAACTTACTTTTTCCAAAACTTTGCTTAGGCTGTAATTCACTTTTATTGTCTAACGAGCAAACTATTTGTAGTGCCTGCAACCACAACTTGCCCCATACAAATCATCATTTATTAAAAAGCAATGATACAACAAAAAAATTTTACGGCATAATTCCAATCGAGTTTAGCGCTGCCATGTTATATTTTCATCACAAAGGAATTGTTCAAAACTTGATACATAATTTAAAATATAAAAATCATCAAGAAATTGGTACTTTATTAGGAAAATGGTATGCTAAAGATATAGAAGCAATTGCAAAAATAAAAACATTTTCAGAAATAATTCCGGTTCCATTACATAAAAGAAGATTGGAAGAACGAGGATACAATCAGGTAAGCACTTTTTGTGAAGCACTATCTAATGAATTACAAATCCCTTTCAATACTACTTTATTATATAGAAACCGTTATTCAAAAACACAAACCAAAAAAGACAAGGAAAACAGAAAAGAAGTTTCAAACGCTTTATTTGATGTAACTTACACCGATGCAGATCACAACAAACATTTTTTACTTGTTGATGATGTAATGACAACCGGCGCTACTTTAGAAGCTTGTGCAAAAGCCTTATTAAAAATTCCAAACAGCAAAGTTAGTATCGTTACTATTGCTTATACACAATCATAAAAATTATTAAAATTTGTATGTTTACACTAATTATAGTTGTTATTTTGTAACTCCATTATTTGATACGATGACAAAGTTAAAAAACATAACCTTTTTATTAGCGAGCCTTTTATTATTAACAAATTGCGCCAAACGAGGCACAATAACTGGTGGCGATAAGGATACAATTGCTCCAAAAATAATTAACAGCGCGCCTGAAAATTTTTCTACTAATTTTAAAGGAAACGAAATAAAAATAAATTTTAACGAACTAATCAAGGTTAAGAACATTAACAAACAGTTGATTATTTCACCTCCCATGAAAAAACAACCTATAGTTATTCCTCAAGGTAGTGCAAGTAAATTTATTTCCATTAAAATTATTGATACCTTACAAGAAAACACAACGTATAGTTTCAACTTTGGCCAAAGTATTACTGACAATAATGAAGGAAATCCGTATTCTCAATTTAAATATGTTTTTTCAACAGGAAGCTATGTAGACTCATTAACTGTTGTAGGAAAAGTTAAGGATGCATTTGAAGAGAAGCCAGATAATTTTGTTTCGATAATGCTGTATGATGCCAAAACTTTTTCTGATTCTACCGTTTACAAAGAAACTCCACTATACATTACAAACACTTTAGACAGCTTAAAAGTATTTTCTTTGGAAAACCTTAAAGAAGGAAGCTACAAGATTGTTGCAATGAAAGATGTTTCTAGTAATAACATCTACAATCCTAGTGTTGATAAAATAGGGTTTTTAGATTATGCCGTTACAGTTCCTACCTCAGACATGTTTGAATTAGAATTGTTTAAAGAGAAGAAAAAATTTAAAGCTGACAAACCCACACAAGAAAGCAACAACAAACTTTACATAGGTTATGAAGGTGATTATAAAAACACTAAAATTACCGCTTCTTATGACAACAAAGAAGTACCTATTAAAGTAACAAAGTTTCCTGAAAAAAATAAAGATTCCGTTCAAATTTTTTACCCAAATATGAAAATGGATTCTATACAAATTGCGGTTACAAATGGCGAATATTCTAAATCTTTCAGCACTAAACTCAAAGACCTAAAAGAATCTGATTCGTTAAAGATTGAAAAGAAAACAGGAGGTATTTTAGCTTTTAGAGATTCTTTTGTTATTAAATCTAAAACACCTATTACTGCAATAGATAATTCTAAAATAACGCTGCGAAATAAAGATTCTGTTGTATTAAATTTCACCTCTAAAATCTTAGATTTTGAGCAAGAAGTTGCCTTTGATTTTAAAAAGGAAGAAGATGAAAAATACACCTTAGAGTTTTTGCCGGGCGCCATAAAAGATTTTTATAACCAAGAAAATGACACTTTAAAATATACTGTAACTACCAAACAAATTGCTGATTATGGTAATTTAAAAATCAATATCACCAATGTAAAACGCTTTCCTTTTATTGTAGAACTATTAGACAAGGATGTTGTTTTATATTCTGCAACGTCTACAAAAGAAACAAGTGTGTATTTTGAAACCATAGACCCCAGACTTTATACTGTTAGAATTATTTTTGACGATAATGCAAATAACGTATGGGATACTGGCGACTACTTAGCCAAAAAACAAGCAGAAGAAATTATTTATTTTCCAAAACTCATTGATGTACGTGCCAATTGGGATGTAGAACAAGAGTTTATATTGAATTAGCGAATTTCAAAATCATCTTTATCAGATAGAAAATTAAACTTTTCGCGTGCCTCGTTTTGCATATTTTTATCCAATTCAAAGATAAAAACACCTAATTCATTATCGCAGTCTACTATCGTATTCCCTAAATAATCAATGACTTTAGAATGGCCTGGGTATTCTAATTGATTGGCGTCTTCACCTATTCTATTTACGCCAATGGTGTAACACATATTTTCAATGGCACGAGCTTTTAAAAGAGCGTCCCAAGCGTTAATACGAGGTTTTGGCCAATTAGCAACATATAGTAATAAATCATAATTTTCAACATTTCTAGCAAAAACCGGGAATCGTAAATCGTAGCAAATTTGTAGACAAATATTCCAATTGTTATAATTTACGATTACTTTTTCAATTCCTTTAGTATAAATTTTGTCTTCTCCAGCCAAAGTAAAAAGGTGTCGTTTGTTGTAATATTGAACTTCTCCCGAAGGAAAAACAAAAACCATTCGGTTATAGAAATTATCATTTTCTTTAATTACTAAACTTCCTGTTATGGCGCATGTTTTCTTTTTAGCTAAATCTTTTAACCAATTCATCGTTTCACCTTCCATTGTTTCAGCCACAACAGATGGATTCATGGTAAAACCTGAAGTAAACATTTCGGGCAAGACAAATAAATCAAAAGATTCGTCTTCATTCAAAAAATATTCTTCAATGAATTTTCGATTTACTGTTGGGTTTTCCCAAGCTAATTTGGTTTGAAAAACAGCTACTTTCATTTATCTTATTTTTATTGAATACTCCCAATCTTGTATGGGATGTTTATTTGAAATTGACGGTATTAAAACCAATGGCATTCCTCCTATAATGAAGCTTCCTCCAATAATTGTACCCCAACCTCCAGTACCAACTGTAACCACGCCAGCAATTATCATGAAAGAACCATAAACAATAAAAACAGGATTTGCTATGGTTCCAAAAAGTGATTTTTTTTTCATTTTTATGATGTCTTCTAGTAGCACCACTTTTTCTTCAATTATAATACTTGTGGAATCTTGTATTGTAAATCTTCCATACAATTTTTGCCCATCTTTTGTCCATACTTTAATGCGCTTGTGTTCCTTAATCTCTTTAGTAAATTTTGTATTTAAATTTTGTAGCACTAAAACACTACTTTGCGAAAAAACAACAATTGAAAAAAGAAAGAATAACAAAAGAAATAGCTGTTTCATGTTGACTAATTTATCAGGTTAAAAATACCATTTTATTCTTTCATTTAAGAATGTTTAAGAAATATTTAAAACAAAAAAACGCATCCAAATAAATGAATGCGTTTTTGTTATTTTGAAGATTCTATGAATTACTTCACAGATGCTTTTAAAAATTCTCTGTTCATACGAGCGATGTTTTCTAATGAAATACCTTTTGGACATTCAATTTCACATGCTCCAGTGTTTGTACAGTTTCCGAAACCTTCTTCGTCCATTTGACGTACCATGTTTAAAACACGTTGTGTAGCTTCCACTTTACCTTGTGGTAATAATGCATATTGTGACACTTTAGCTCCTACGAATAACATCGCAGAACCATTTTTACAAGTAGCCACACAAGCCCCACAACCAATACAAGCTGCTGCTTCAAACGCTTTGTCTGCATCAACTTTAGGAACTGGAATTGAATTAGCATCAATCGTGTTTCCAGATGTGTTAACCGATACGAAACCTCCAGCTTGCTGAATTCTATCAAAAGCTGTTCTATCAACAACTAAATCTTTGATTACTGGGAAAGCTTTAC
The DNA here is from genome assembly GCA_044371865.1 of Flavobacterium sp. Classification (GTDB taxonomy): domain Bacteria; phylum Bacteroidota; class Bacteroidia; order Flavobacteriales; family Flavobacteriaceae; genus Flavobacterium. Next base: position 1,786 of record JBILST010000082.1, on the reverse strand, counting down.
TTCTCCATGGTTCGATGTAAATAGTATCCCCATCGTTGAACATTCTCATGTGTAACTGACACGTGGTAATTCCAGTATCAGGTCCGTGAGCACGTCCGTTGATGTATAAAGAACACATTCCACAAATACCTTCACGACAATCGTGATCAAAGGCAACAGGTTCTTTTCTTTCGTTAATTAATTGCTCATTTAATTGGTCTAACATTTCCAAAAATGAACTTGCAGTAGAAACATTATCTAATTTATAAGTTTCCATGCTCCCTTTAGAACTAGCGTTCTTTTGACGCCAAATTTTAAGGTTTATATTGATATTTTTTGCTGCACTCATAATATTTTATTTGTAATTTCTAGCTGCAATTTTAATTTCTTCGTATTTCAATTCTTCTTTGTGAAGTTCCTCTTTGCTGATGTCATCACCTTTGTATTCCCAAGCTCCAACAAATTTGAAGTTTTCGTCATCACGTAATGTTTCACCTTCAGCATCTTGGTATTCTTCACGGAAGTGACCTCCACAAGATTCTTTACGTTGTAAAGCATCCATTGCCATTAATTGACCTAATTCGATGAAATCGGCAACTCTTAATACTTTTTCTAACTCAGGATTTAATTCATCTGCACTTCCAGGAACATAAACATCTTTGTAGAAATCTTCTTTTAACTGAGCGATTTCAGCAACAGCTTCTTTTAAACCTGCTTCATTACGTCCCATTCCAACTTTATTCCACATAATTAAACCTAATTTTTTGTGGAAAAAGTCAACCGATTTAGTACCGTTGTTGTTTAAGAATTTACTGATTGAATCTTTTACTCTAGCTTCTGCTTCTATGAATTCTGGAGAATCTGTAGAAATTTTTCCAGTTCTAATTTCGTCTGCTAAATAGTTAGAAATTGTGTATGGTAATACAAAATATCCATCAGCCAAACCTTGCATTAAAGCCGAAGCTCCTAAACGGTTAGCTCCGTGGTCAGAGAAGTTTGCCTCACCTGCTACGAAACAACCTGGAATAGTAGATTGTAAGTTATAATCAACCCAAACACCACCCATAGTATAGTGAACCGCTGGATAAATTTTCATTGGTGTTTCATAAGGATTCTCATCCGTGATTTTTTGATACATCGTAAACAAGTTACCATATTTCTCTTCTAACCACTGTTTTCCTAAAGCTGTAATTTCTTCTGGAGTTGGATTGTGATTTCCTTTAGCGTACGCCGATTGTTTTCCTTTAGTTTGAATTTCAGTTGAGAAATCTAAGTAAACTCCTTCGTTAGTGTCATTTGCTTCAATACCGTGTCCGGCATCACAAACTTCTTTTGCAGCTCTTGAAGCCACATCACGAGGAACTAAATTTCCAAACGCAGGATATTTTCTTTCTAAGTAGTAATCTCTATCTTCTTCTGCGATTTGAGTTGGTTTTAATTTACCTGCTCTAATTGCTTCAGCATCTTCTTTTTTCTTTGGAACCCAAATACGTCCTGAGTTACGTAACGATTCAGACATCAACGTTAATTTTGACTGATTTGTTCCGTGCACTGGAATACAGGTTGGGTGAATTTGTACATAACATGGATTAGCAAATAGCGCTCCTTGTTTGTGGATTTTCCATCCAGCTGTAACGTTACTTCCCATTGCGTTTGTAGAAAGGAAATATACGTTTCCGTCACCTCCAGAAGCAATAACAACAGCATGCGCTGAATGTCTTTCGATAGCGCCTGTTATTAAATCTCTTGCGATAATTCCACGAGCTTTTCCATCTACTTTAACAATATCTAACATTTCGTGACGGTT
>JBILST010000312.1:0-2604 GCA_044371865.1 Flavobacterium sp. | reverse complement strand
TGCACTTGAAAATAAAAAATCCTGCTTCATCTTCCCAGAATCCACAGGATTTAAAACAAACTAACCAACCATTTTTTATTTTTTCTTAATTTCTAAAGTTTCTTTTTTGATTTCTTTTATATCTTCTTCAGACATTTTTGCTTTTGAACCGTCTTTTCGGTAGTAATAAAAGTCATCGTCGCTTTCATAATCATCATTGTAATCGTCACCGTCGTCATAGTCACCATTTCCACCTGAGTAATGAGTTCCTGGGTTGTAGAAGTAGCCGCCGTTAGCGTGGTTGATAAAACCATATACATCTACAATTCGTCCTCTTCTGTCGTACACAATTCGCATGTTACCCACTTTAGTTACAGCAAAACTGTTATAACTCATGTAAATTGTCCCAATACGCTTAACTCTTCCATAAGCATCATAGTTGATATAAACATTGCCAACTCTTCTTACTCTACCAAAATTATCATGTTCTACTCGAATACCTCTTTCTGAAGTTCCATAGTACATTCCTCTTGGAGCACCACTTGTTCCGTTGACTCTTGGTCTAACCGCTGGCCTTGTGTTGAAATCAAATTCTCCATTTGGAAACAGCATAAACTCAATTCCTCGTTCTTTAAAAATAATAGGTTCGGCATCTCGATAATCGATATAATAACCTCTTCTATCTGTGTTGTCAGAAAAAACAGGGTTTTCTGACGCATAAGCCATACTTCCTACCAGTATGAAGCTGGCTACTACTAAAAGTGTAATTTTTTTCATGATTCAACAATTTAAAAATTTTGGCAACTTCATTTTAAAACTCGTTTCTAAAACGGTTGCTTGATTAGGTATTTTCAATTGCTGTGCCAAACTCGAAAAAAGAGGTGTGAACGATTTGTTAATGAGTTGTTATTAAACAAAAAAAGAACGCTAACTTATTGATAGCGTTCTTTTTAAAAATTTTATTTCGTGATTATTTTCCGTATCTACGAATAAATTCTTGTTGCATTTGTTCAATACCTTCCATACCTAAAGTAGAGAAAAGAACAACTACATAGATTAAATAGATAGCTCCTAATACAATACCAATAATACTTAGGATTTTACCTATTTTAAGGTTGTTGTAATTTGTGTATTGGCTTGGGTTTTCTGCATATAATTTAGCATCTTTATTAGCTAATACTAGTCCAACAACGCCAAGTATAATACTGATAATTCCGTAACAGCAACAAGTTAAAATTGAAAATATTCCCAGAATAAGTACTGCGGTTGCATTAGGTAATTTTTGGTTTTCCATATTGATAAAGTTTAATTGGTTACAGTGTTAAAATACATTTTAATGAAATAGGCTATTAAAATTACAGCTCCATTTAGAATAGCACTTGAAATTACTAATTTAGTATAATTTCTCTTTTTGTCGAATAAGTGAAGACCTAATAAAATGAAGAATAGGCCTAAAGTATAAATGGCAGGAAACATTTTAAAGGCTTCATAAAATTCACCTTCTATCAAAAAAGCAATTGCTCTTTGTGTTCCACAACCTGGACATTCGACTCCAAAAAGTTGTTTATTCATACAAGGCAACATGTGTTCTTCCATTGTGCTTTTTTGCTTTACATTTTGTTTTACAAGTTTACAAAAAAAAGTCCAAAAACAAATACTAATTTTAAAAACACTACTTTTGAAAATTGAATAATATTAAAATTAAGAAATAAAATATGAAGCAATTTTTATACATTTTGATGTTTGCTGCAGTCGGAATTTTTGCCATGATTGAACAATCAAAACCAGCTCCAAACCGATTTATTATGATAGGAGCAATGGCTGTTTTTATGTTTGGATTATTTAGATTGATGAAGAAAATTCCATCTAAAAATGATGGAGAAAACGAAGAAGAAAATGGCACAGAAATTTGAAATAGGAGATAAGGTCGCCGTTTTAGACGACGACATTTCGGGAGTAGTAATTAAGGTTCAAAATAATGAAATTTCGGTGGAAACTACTGATAATTTCGTGATGACATTTTTTGTCAACGAATTGGTTAAAATAAACAATTCCAATGAGTTAAGTGGTTTTTTCTCTACTCAAAGTTTAGGTTCTGTTTTAAAGGACAAAGAAGAACCAAAAAAGCGCAGTTTTGTCAAAGAAAAGCGTTCTCGTAAGGATGAATTTGTCTTAGAAGTTGATTTGCATATTGAAAAATTAGTGCCTTCAAAACGTGGAATGAGCAACTATGATATTCTTACTTTGCAAATGGAAACCGCAAAACGCCAACTCGATTTTGCTATCAAAAATCGAATGCCAAAAGTGGTCTTTATTCATGGCGTTGGTGAAGGTGTTTTGAAAGCCGAATTAGACTTTATGTTGGGTCGTTATGACACCATTTCGTTTCAAGATGCGAACTATCAAAAATATGGTTTAGGTGCAACTGAAGTTTATATTAAGCAAAATGTAAAGTAAGATTTTGGACTAAAATTTCACTTCAAGAAATAAAAAAAGGACTACTCAATTTTGAATAGTCCTTTTGCTTTTTTTAATGTATTTTTCTATAAATCGGTTTCGTGATTTCCAAAATTATATTCCGTAAAACTAAACGAATTCGAACTTCCTGAAAAGTTCACCTTTACA
>JBILST010000311.1:0-2605 GCA_044371865.1 Flavobacterium sp. | reverse complement strand
AGCCACAAACTTTAAATTAATGAAAACGCCAGAAACAGCAACTTCTGCTGAAAACTGGAAAGATTTGATTCCACACAGAAAAGATGTTTTATTGGAAGGAATAGATATTTTTAAAGATTATTTAGTTGTGGAAGAACGTTCAAATGGATTGAATAGAATTCAAATTCGTCCTTGGAGTGGAAAAGGGGAGTACTATTTGCCATTTTCAAGTGAAACGTATACAGCTTATACCACTACAAATGTTGATTTTGATACTGAAATCCTTCGTTATGGTTACCAATCTTTAGCAACTCCATCTTCTATTATTGATTTCAATATGAGAACTCAGGAGAAAAAAGTATTGAAAGAACAAGAAGTAATGGGTGGAAAATTCGATAAAAATAATTATATCGAAGAAAGAATTTGGGCAACCGCAACTGATGGAACAAAAGTGCCAATTTCAATGGTGTACAAAAAAGGAATTCAAAAAGATGGTAAAAACCCATTCTTATTATATGCTTACGGTTCGTATGGTGCTACTATGGATCCTTATTTTTCATCAACTCGTTTAAGTTTATTAGATAGAGGATTTATCTATGCTATTGCTCACATACGAGGAGGCGAGGACTTAGGAAGAGAATGGTATGAAAATGGAAAACTACTTAAAAAGAAAAATACGTTTACCGATTTTATTGATTGTTCTAAATTTGTGATTGCACAAAAATATACTTCAGCGGAACATTTATATGCTGAAGGTGGTTCGGCTGGAGGTTTATTAATGGGAGCTATTGTTAATATGGCACCAGAATTATACAATGGGGTTATTGCACAAGTTCCTTTTGTAGATGTCATTACAACCATGTTAGACGATACCATTCCTTTGACAACTGGAGAATATGACGAATGGGGTAATCCGAATGAAAAAAAATCATATGATTATATGTTGTCGTATTCACCTTATGATCAAGTAAAAGCTCAAGCTTATCCAAACATGTATGTTTCAACAGGATTACACGATTCTCAAGTACAATACTGGGAACCAGCTAAGTGGGTGGCTAAATTACGTGTTATGAAAACAAATGATAAACAATTGTTTTTAGATACAAATATGGATGCTGGTCACGGAGGTGCTTCTGGACGATTTGAAGCGTTAAAAGAATTAGCTAAAGAATTTGCTTTTTTGTTAGATTTAGAAAAAATTAAGAAATAGTTTAACTTTTTTTGTTAAATTTGCAAGGTTTTAGAAGCATCAAGCCTACTTCTAAATAAAAAATCAAGTATAGAATACTATAAATGCTAGTAAAGCATAGTATTTTGGAAACATTAAAAAAACAGTATCTTCATATGAAAGAAGAAATAAAAGCCTATAATAGTGTATTAGATTTAATTGGGAATACACCATTAATCAAACTGAATAAAGTTTCAGCTGATTTAACAGGTAATTTCTATGCAAAAGTTGAAGCATTTAACCCAGGACATTCTACCAAAGATCGTATTGCGTTATATATAATTGAAGAAGCAGAAAAAAGAGGAATCTTAAAGCCTGGCGATACTATCGTTGAAACAACTTCAGGAAACACTGGTTTTAGTTTGGCAATGGTTAGTATTATTAAAGGGTATGATTGTATTTTGGCAGTTAGCTCTAAATCATCTAAAGATAAAATAGATATGTTGCGCTCAATGGGTGCAAAAGTTTATGTTTGTCCTGCACATGTTTCTGCTGATGATGAGCGTTCTTATTACAACGTAGCTAAAAGATTACACGAAGAAACCAAAGGTTCTGTATACATCAATCAATATTTTAATGAATTGAATGTAGATGCACACTATAAGTCTACAGGTCCTGAAATCTGGGAACAAACTCGTGGTCAAATAACACATTTGGTTGCTTGTAGTGGAACTGGAGGAACAATTTCAGGTACGGCTCGTTTCTTAAAAGAAAAAAATCCAAATATTAAAATATTAGGAGTGGATGCTTTTGGTTCAGTTTTGAAAAAATATCATGAAACTAAAGAGTTTGACAACGCTGAAATTTATCCATACCGTATTGAAGGTTTAGGAAAAAACTTAATTCCAACAGCGACTGATTTTGATATCATTGATAAATTTATCAAAGTATCTGATGAAGAAAGTGCTCATACCACTAGAGAATTAGCTAAAAAAGAAGGTTTATTTGTAGGATATACTTCTGGTGCAGCTTTTCAAGCGGTGAAACAATATGCTGAAGAAGGTGAGTTTGATGAAAACAGTAATGTAGTTATCATTTTCCCAGATCATGGTTCAAGATACATGAGTAAAGTATTCAGTGATGATTGGATGAACGAACAAGGATTCTTTGATTCGGTTAACCAAGAAGAAGCATTAAAAATTGAAATTATTAAGTAATTTCCTTTTATAACATATAGAGAAAAATCCCAGTCTAATGATTGGGATTTTTTGTATTAGTACATTAAAAAGTAAAGATATAATTACTTCGCAATAAGACGAGCCATTATGTAACCATGCAAAGCACAATTGTAAATACTATAAAAGCATTTTTTGAATTAAAAAAGAGTAAACGATCACGTCATATTCCTTTTTTAGCGTCACTTTGTGTTGGAATTCCACTCTTTTGCGGGTGGTACTT
>JBILST010000081.1:0-8990 GCA_044371865.1 Flavobacterium sp. | reverse complement strand
TTTAGAAATACGATTATCATCATGACTTCTAATGTTGGAGCACGTCAATTGAAAGACTTTGGAACAGGTGTTGGTTTTGGAACTGCTGCAAAAAATGCACAAACAGAAGAACATTCAAAAGGAATTATTGAAAACGCTTTGAAAAAAGCATTCGCTCCAGAGTTTTTAAATAGAATTGATGATGTTATTGTCTTCAATGCACTAGAAAAACACGATATTGATAAAATTATTGATATCGAAATGGATAAATTATACGATCGAGTTAAAGATTTAGGATATACATTAAAACTTTCTGAAGCTGCTAAAGATTATATTGCCGACAAAGGTTTTGACAAACAATTTGGAGCACGACCTTTAAAAAGAGCTATTCAAAAATATGTAGAAGATGCTTTAGCTGAGGAGATTATTACTTCAAAAATACATGAAGGTGATCAAATTTTTATGGATTTAGATGAAACCGCTCAGGAACTCAAAATAGAAATTAAAAAATTAGAAGAACCAAGCGCATAGCTTGGTTTTTTTTTTATCCAATTTTAAATTTATATTAAAAAAAATATTACATTAGATTCTTAATTTATTCGTTTAAAAATGTTAGACAAAGTTATTGTTGGTAGTGAAGAATGGTGTTCCTTCCCTACTTTAGGAATCCCAACTATTAAAGCCCGAGTAGACTCAGGAGCGAAAACATCTGCACTTCATGCTATCAATATTGTTACGTTTGAAAAAGATAGTGAAAATTGGGTGAAATTCGACATCAACCCTATTCAAAATAACGCTAAAGCTGTCATACATTGTGAAGCTCCTTTAGTAGATAAAAGAGTTGTCAAAAGTTCTAGTGGTTTTAGAGAACAACGCTATGTAATCAAAACTAAATTAGAAATTGGCGGGAAAACTTGGGAAATCGAAGTTACATTAACCAATCGTGACTCAATGGGTTTCCGAATGTTACTAGGTCGCGAAGCGATGTCTGGTCGTGTTTTGGTTGATCCAGAACAACGCTATTTACTTGGACAACCTACCACAGAAAAACTAAAAGAATATTACTATGCAACCAATGAATCTAAAAAAGGTTTAAAAATTGGTTTATTAGCAAGTAATCCCGAATTATATAGTAACAAACGAATTTTAGAAGCAGGCGAATTAAGAGGGCACGAAATGCATTTCTTAAATTTAAAATACTGCTATATGAAATTAGATGCTACAAAACCCGAAATTCATTACCGTGGTGGAAAAGTTTTAAATGATTTTGACGCGGTAATTCCTAGAATTCGCCCTAGTATGACCTATTATGGTTGTGCTTTAACTCGTCAGTTTGAAGCTTTAAAAGTATTTGCTTTGAACAATGCATCAGCAATAACACAATCAAGAGATAAGCTATTTTCTTTACAATTGTTATTAAATAACGGCGTTGATATTCCAACCACTGGATTTGCTAACTCTCCTTTAGATACCGATGATTTGATTAAAATGGTAGGTGGTTCACCTTTAATCGTAAAATTATTAGAAGGAACACAAGGAAAAGGAGTTGTTTTAGCTGAAACTAAAAAAGCTGCTGAATCTGTTATCAATGCTTTCAAGAGTTTAAATGCAAATATTTTAGTGCAAGAATTCATTAAAGAAGCTAATGGTAAAGACTTGAGACTCTTTGTGGTAGATGGTAAAGTAGTAGCAGCTATGCAACGTGAAGCTGCTCCAGGAGAATTTAGAGCAAATATTCATATGGGCGGAACTGCTTCTGTGGTAAAAATTACTGCTGATGAAAAGAAAATTGCCATTAAAGCAGCAAAAGCAATGAATTTAAAAGTGGCTGGAGTTGATATTATTCGTTCTTCAAAAGGACCTTTATTGTTAGAAGTAAATTCATCTCCAGGTTTAGAAGGAATTGAAGGCGCCACTCAAAAAGACATTGCAGGCGAAATGATTAAAGCAATTGAGAAAAACTTTAAGTGGAAATAGTTCAGTTTTCAAAATTAGGTAGATTATGAAAAAGCAATATACAGTTCCGTTGGTGTTGTTCCTTTTAGGGATGGCGATTACAATAATTGGTTCTTTATTTAAAATTATGCATTGGCCTGGAGCTAACTTTATGTTAACCATTGGAATGATAACTGAAGCTATTGCTTTAATTACATTAATTGTAGTTTTACTTAAAAATACGAAATGAGTATAGCTTCTAAAATATTAATTTTAGTTATAGCACTACTCCATTTGTATTTTCTATGGCTAGAAATGTTTGCTTGGACAACCAGTGCTAAAAAAGTATTCCGAACTATTCCGGAAGATTTATTCGAAAAAACAAAAGTTTTAGCGGCTAATCAAGGCTTGTATAACGGATTTTTATCTGCAGGTTTACTTTGGTCTTTGGCTATTTCCGATGAAATTTGGAGTAGAAATATAGCTCTCTTCTTCCTTTGTTGTGTTACTGTTGCTGGAATTTTTGGAGCTTATTCTGCTTCAAAGAAAATATTTTACGTTCAGGCTTTACCGGCAATTATAGCGATTATTAGCATCTTATTTTTATAAAAAAAGCTCAAGAAAATCTTGAGCTTTTTACTTTTATAAAATTTTATTTAATCTTCCATTTCTATTTGAAAGCTATTCAAAAACGAAACCGATTTTTCTATATCGTAATGTAAAATTCTATCTTCTGAAACAAACGGAACTTCCTCTCTATATGATTTCACAAAACTTTCGATAAATTCACTCGACTGTAATGGTCTTCTAAATTCTAAAGCTTGCGAACCGTTTAACAATTCAATTCCTAAAATGCGTTCTACGTTTTCAACAATTCTCAACGTTTTTGTAGCAGCGTTGGCTCCCATACTCACGTGATCTTCTTGTCCGTTTGACGAAACAATACTGTCAATACTTGCCGGAGTTGCTAATTGTTTGTTCTGACTTGCAATACTTGCCGCTGTATATTGTGGAATCATGAAACCTGAATTCAATCCTGGATCGTTTACTAAAAACGCAGGTAAACCTCTTAATCCAGAAATCAATTGATACGTTCTTCTTTCCGAAATACTTCCTAATTCTGATAACGCTATTCCTAAGAAATCTAATGCTAATGCTAAAGGCTGTCCGTGAAAATTTCCTCCCGAAATAATTAAATCTTCTCCAACGAAAATATTTGGGTTATCGGTTACCGAATTGATTTCTGTACGGAATACTTTCTTCACATAATCAATTGTATCTTTAGAAGCGCCATGCACTTGCGGAATACATCTAAATGAATAAGGATCTTGCACATGAACTTTTGGTTGCGCAATGATTTCGCTATCTTCTAACAAATCGCGCATTCTTTCAGCCGTTTGAATTTGCCCTTTGTGCGGACGAACTAAATGAATCAAATCTGTAAATGGTTCTAATCTTCCATCAAAACCTTCTAATGAAACTGCACCAATAACATCGGCTAAATACGAAATTTTCTCTGCTTTTATCAAGCAATAAACACCGTAAGCACTCATGAATTGTGTTCCATTCAATAAAGCCAATCCTTCTTTTGATTGTAAAACAATTGGTTCCCAACCAAATTTTGCTAATACCTTAGCTGAAGGTTGTCTGAAACCATCTAAATAAACCTCTCCTTCACCTAATAAAGGCAATGATAAATGTGCTAACGGAGCTAAATCGCCAGAAGCACCTAACGAACCTTGTGTATAAATAACTGGGAAAATATCATTGTTGTAAAAATCAATCAAACGTTGCACCGTAACTAACTGCACACCTGAATGTCCGTAGCTTAACGATTGGATTTTCAATAACAACATGATTTTTACAATTTCATGAGGTACTTCCTCCCCTGTTCCGCAAGCGTGCGATTTTACCAAATTCTCTTGTAGTTTTGATAAATTTTCATTCGAAATCTTCACATTACACAACGAACCAAAACCAGTGTTAATTCCGTAGATTGGATCGGAGTTCGATTTCATTTTATCATCTAAGTATTTTCTACATTTCTCAATGTTTACGATAGCTTCCTCTGATAATGCCAACTGTTTTCCTTGAAAAACAATCTCGTTAATCATCTCAATCGACAATACATCTGAACTTATATAATGTGTGGTTTCCATTTGGCTAATTTTAAAAATCCAAAATTCCGCAAACAATTGTTAAAATGCAAGATTTATCTGCATTATTAACAAAAAATAAATAGTTCCTAAATTTTAAGGGAAATCTGGGTGCATTTTTAAGAATTTTCAATAAATTAGCGCTCTCTAATAATACAACATCAAATCATGAAAAATACAGCGTTAACGCACATTCACGAAAGTTTAGGAGCTAAAATGGTTCCGTTTGCAGGATACAATATGCCTGTGCAATATGAAGGAGTAAATGCAGAACACGAAATCGTTAGAAATGGCGTTGGTGTTTTTGACGTTTCTCACATGGGCGAATTCTTCTTAAAAGGAGAAAATGCGTTGGCTTTAATTCAGAAAGTAACTTCAAATGACGCGTCTAAATTAGTTGATGGAAAAGCTCAATATTCTTGTTTACCAAATAACGAAGGTGGAATTGTTGACGATTTAATCGTTTATAAAATTGCTGATAACCATTATATGTTGGTTGTAAATGCTTCTAATATTGAAAAAGATTGGAATTGGATTGCATCGCACAATGATTTAGGCGTGGATATGCAAAACCTTTCTGAAGGCTATTCTTTATTAGCCATTCAAGGACCAAAAGCTGCGGAAGCTATGCAATCCTTAACTTCTATCGATTTAACAAATATGGGCTATTATACATTCCAAATTGGTGAATTTGCTGGAAAAAGCGATGTAATTGTTTCGGCAACAGGTTATACGGGTTCAGGAGGATTTGAAATTTACTTCAAAAACGAAGATGCCGAATATATTTGGAACAAAGTTTTTGAAGCGGGAGCGGCATTCGGAATCAAACCAATTGGATTAGCTGCACGAGATACTTTACGTTTAGAAATGGGATTCTGTTTATATGGAAACGACATCAACGATACAACTTCGCCTTTAGAAGCTGGTTTAGGATGGATTACAAAATTCGACAAAGAATTCACGAATTCAGAAAACTTGAAAAAACAAAAAGAAGCGGGTGTTGCTCGTAAATTAGTTGGTTTCGAAATGATAGATAGAGGAATTCCTCGTCACGATTACGAAATTGCTGATGCTAATGGAAATGTAATCGGAATTGTAACTTCTGGAACGCAATCACCTTCTATGGGAATTGCAATTGGAATGGGATATGTTCCAACCGCTTTAGCTACGCCAGATTCTGAAATTTATATTAGAATTAGAAATAAAGATATTAAAGCAAAAGTGGTTAAAATGCCATTTTACAAGAAGTAATTAAGTTTAATTACACAGAGATTCGCAGAGTTTTTTTGAATTAGATTGTGCTGATTTAGAGATTCACAGAGCGTTTCACTTTAAAATTTTAAAACATATAAGTTTTTCAAGTTGAATTAGATTGCGAATACAAGTTCATAAAAGATTTTTTTGATTGCTGGAATTTCTATAATCTGTGTTCCAAAAATTTAAAAATTAAACTTGATTTTTTACATTTGCATCGAAATTTTGAATATTGAATAACGAATTAAGAACATTGAAATTACATAGAAATGGGAAGAGCGTTTGAATTTAGAAAAGCCCGTAAAATGAAACGTTGGTCAGCAATGGCTAAAACGTTTACACGTATAGGAAAAGATATTGTAATGGCCGTTAAAGAAGGCGGTCCAAATCCTGAAACCAACTCACGTTTAAGAGCGGTGATTCAGAATGCGAAGTCAGCAAACATGCCTAAAGATAACGTAGAACGCGCTATCAAGAAAGCATCGGATAAAGACACCGCTAACTTTAAAGAAGTGTTGTTTGAAGGGTATGCACCACATGGAATTGCAATCTTAGTTGAAACGGCTACCGATAACAACAACAGAACAGTTGCAAATATTAGAAGTTACTTCAACAAATGCAACGGAACTTTTGGAACACAAGGTTCGGTCGAATTTATGTTTGATCATACATGTAATTTTAGAATTCCAGCAGAAGGACAAGATGTGGAAGAATTAGAATTAGAAATGATTGATTTTGGGGTTGAAGAAATCTTTGCTGACGAAGACGGTATTTTAATGTACGCCCCTTTTGAAAGCTTTGGAACCATCCAAAAAGAATTAGAAACGCGTGGTTTAGAAATCTTATCTTCTGGATTTGAAAGAATACCTCAAATAACAAAAGAATTAACGCCAGACCAAGTGGCTGATGTTGAAAAACTATTAGAAAAAATTGAAGAAGATGATGACGTAATGAACGTTTATCATACGATGCAAGAAAGCGCTGAGTAATTCTTTTTCTATCATAATATTGAAATCCTTGCAAGAAATTGTGGGGATTTTTTATATATTAGCGTGATGAGAAGAGTTTTTTAAGTTTCTAATTAAGTCTTAAATTAAAAATATTACACCTAAAGAATTGAATTAATTTATGAAACATCAAAACCTAAAAAATAGCATTATAAAAATAAGCAAAAAGTATTTCTACATATTTATTCCTTTAACTGTAATCATCTTTTTTGTAATAAGAAATAACCATTTAATTAGTAATCTTAAAGAAAACGGAAAAACCACTAAAGCATTTATTTATCAGAAAAAATCAGTTGGTTCAAAGGGAACAATCAGGTCATTTTACAGATTTAAGGTAAATGAAAGTCATTATGAAGGTTATGATGACAATGAAAATTTAATGAAATTTGACAGTATTATCATTATTTATCTAGAGAACAATCCAAAATCAAATAGATCAAAAGAATTTGTCGATAATTATAATAAATAAATTAATCCGATTGCGCGGAATTGTATTCTGTGCTTAAAAAAAATATCAAAAATGAATCTAATACTTGAACAATTAGAAAAATCTAAACAAAACAAAGAGCTTTTAAATTTTACAGTTTACAACGATGATTCCAAATTTTGGTGTGGTTATGTTGTTGATTATTCAGAAGATTTTGTAGCTATTCAACATTTTACAAAATTTGGAAAAAAAGATGGAATAATAGTACATCCAATAGAACGTTTTGAAAGAATTGATTTTAATGACGATTATGTTAAAGCGATGGAATGTGTCATTGACTACAGTGATGAAATTTACAAACCAAACCCAATAAATTTTGTTTTTCTTCAAGAAGAAAGCTACTATGAAAGTGTATTGAAGCAACTTAAAGGAAATAAAAATGTTATTACGAGTTTTGAAATTTCAAATGCTGATTATTACTCAGGTTATATTCTAGAAGTCTCTGAAACCGATTTTATTATTAATTGTGTAGGGAAAAATGGAGAAGATTTAGGAATGTCCATTTTTAAAATTGAAGATATTACAAGTGTTCAATTAGATGATGTAGACAATAGAAGAAGAAATATTTTATTCAAATGGTTAAAAGCTAAATTATAAAAAAATATGGCAGATAATTTTGTATCGTTACATCGAGTTGTAACGGCTCCACCTGAAAAGGTGTTTCGTGCATTTACAGAGGCAAATGCAATGGCTTCATGGATTCCACCGTATGGTTTTTTGTGTGTGGTTCATAGTATGGAAGTGAAAATTGGTGGTAGTTTTAAAATGTCGTTTATCAATTTTACTACAGGTAACGGACATTCTTTTGGTGGAACTTATCTCGATGTCAAACCCAACGAGTTTTTAAAATACACAGACACTTTTGACGACCCCAACTTACCAGGCGAAATGACAACTTCGGTTTGGTTGAAAGAAGTTGCTTGTGGTACAGAAATCAAAATACTTCAAGAAAACATTCCCGCAATGATTCCTACCGAAATGTGTTACTTGGGTTGGCAAGAATCGTTAGAAAAACTAAAGAAGTTAGTAGAACCTAATATCCCGGATAACTAATTTTTAGTTATTTTAGGTAAATCATTTTTTACGCAACATTACTCTAGTCTTACGTAATTGTTGCGTGGCTTTATGTTTAAATTGTTGATTATAAATAACCCATCCGCCAAGAGCACCTATAACACTGCCAATTGTGATATCTAAAAAACGTGCTGAAACAATGATTTCTGTATTGGCCGTAAAAGAGCTACCTATCTCGGCTAATAATATAGTCATGGGTGTTATAACAATAATTGCTAAGGCATAATTTTTAACAATAAGCACTTCCACCAAATATTGCAATACAAAAATACTGAGGCAAATACTTAAAGGTGTCTTACAAACTAACAATATCAACCAACAAATTCCAATACCTATAAAAGTTCCTACAATACGATGAATCATTCGTTCCCAAACGTGTTGTTTTGAAATACCTTGTAAAATAGCTAAGCAAGAAATTGGAATCCAATACAGGTTTTCCATTTCAAAAAAGTGTCCCACAGTTAACGAAAACGAAATACAAATACCAATTATCATGGAATCAATTAAGGAAACATATTTTCTTTTTTTGACTTGAGTCGTAAACGTTTCTGGAGTTGGAGATTTTTTTATCCATAGTAATCCGTGACAAAATGCTAAAAAACAAGCCAACATTGTTCCTAGAAATAGATATCCTATTTTAGCAGGAATGAGTTCTAAATTATAACTTTGGCAACTTGCCATGGAAGCAATCATAATGAAGAAAAAATTACCAGGAGGTTTTATTTTAAAATAGGTGGTTACTAAATGAATTCCCATAGCAAAAAATCCAAGCACAATTGCGGATACATAAGGATTAAAACTAAAGCTCAGTCCAATGCCTAATGACAGTACAAATCCTAAAGAACCTACTAACATTGTAACCATTCTTCTTCTAAAAGAACTATTTGGCTGATAGTACAAAATAACCAAACCTCCTAAACTTGCTTGTAAACCCATAGCTAATGCACCAAAGTACCACCCGCAAAAGAGTGGAATTCCAACACAAAGTGACGCTAAAAAAGGAATATGACGTGATCGTTTACTCTTTTTTAATTCAAAAAATGCTTTTATAGTATTTACAATTGTGCTTTGCATGTTTAAATAGTTGCTCGTCTTGTT
>JBILST010000080.1:0-9000 GCA_044371865.1 Flavobacterium sp. | reverse complement strand
GGCACAAATACCAATTATAGTTGGAGAACCATGGGTACTTATGCCTCTGGGATGAACAAAGAAGGATGGGCGTTTGTGGTTTCTGCTTCTAGAAGATGGGCTCAAGAAGGTTATTTTGAAGGAACTGACTATGCTGCCAATTCATTGTTTGCAAGTGTTGAGAAAAAAATAAACGACAAACACAGCATTAACTTAACTGCCATTTACGCTCAAAATAGTAGAGGAAAAAACTCTCCAAACACAAAAGAAGTGAATGATTTAATGGGAATTAAATACAACTCTTATTGGGGATGGCAAGATGGTGAAAAACGTAACTCTAGAGAGAAAAACGTTGAAGAGCCAATTGCAATGTTATCACACTACTGGAAAATTACAGAAAGAACAACTTTAAATACAAATGTTGCCTTTCAAACAGGAGCAATTGGAAATTCTAGATTAGATTTCCAAATAGGAAACAATCCAGACCCAACCTATTACAAAAATTTACCAAGTTATTATAGTAATTTAGGAGATGCTGCAGGTGCAGCTTCTGCTGAAACATTTTTCTTGAATAATAGTCAAATAAATTGGAATGCAATGTACATTGCCAACCAAAATAGTGCATTTCCAGGAAGAAGTGTTTATGTTTTGTATGAAGATAGAACAGATGACAATCAATTAAGCGCAAATAGTATTTTAAATTCAAGTATTTCTGAAAATGTAAGCTTAACTGCTGGTGCAAATTTCAGAAAACTTCGCTCACACAATCATCAAAACTTAATTGATTTAATGGGTGGTCAATATTTCTTAGATATCGATCCTTTTTATACTGGAGATGCTGGTCAGTCTGACTTAAATAATCCAAACAGACAAATTGGTGAAAATGAATCTTATGGTTATAACTATTTATTACATGCATTAACATTTGATGGATTTACACAATTTAAATTTACTTATGATAAAGCTGATTTTTATTTAGCACAATCATTCTCTAGAACAGAATATCAAAGAGAAGGTTTATATAAAAATGGAATTTATACTGATAATTCTTTTGGAAAAGGAGAAAGTATCACATTTGAAAACTTCGGATTCAAAGGAGGTTTAACTTACAAATTAAACGGAAGAAATTACTTAGATTTCAACGGTTTATATCAAACAAAAGCACCTAGTATAAGAAATTCTTTCTCTAATGCTAGAATGAATAATGTAATTACTCCAGATTTAGAAAGTGAGAGTATTACAAGTGCTGATGGAAGTTATATCTTAAGAGCTCCAAAATTCAAAGCGCGTATAACAGGTTTCTATTCTAAAATTCAAAATGCTACTGAAATTGCTTTCTTCTATGGAGAAGGAATTGGTGGAGATGATGGTGGAGATGAAGACACTTTTGTAAGTGAAATTGTTACTGGAATTGAAAAACAAAATATGGGTGCTGAACTTGGTTTAGAATACCAAATTACTTCAACTATAAAAGCAACTGTTGCTGCCTCTTATGGTCAGTATATTTATTCTGATAATGCTAAGTTAAAAACAAACGATGATGCATTAGCGGCTGCAGGAAATAACTCTTTAACAGACTTTGGTACGGTTTATATGAAAAACTACCACCAACCAGGTATGCCACAAACAGCGGCTTCATTTGGTTTAGAATATAGAGACCCAAATTTCTGGTGGATTGGAGCTAACGTTAACTATTTAGCTAACAGTTATGTTGATTTCGCTAATATTTTAAGAACTGATAATTTTAGTTTAGATTCAAGTGGAGACAGTTATGATGGAGCTACACCTGAAACAGTTAGAGATATTTTAAAACAAGAAAAATTTGATAGCTTTACATTAGTAAATTTAACAGGTGGAAAATCTTGGAGAATAAGTAAAGCCAATCGTAATACAGTAGGTTTCTTTGCCTCTGTAAATAATGTTTTTGATATCACTTACAAAACAGGTGGTTTTGAACAATCTAGAAAAGCAACTTTCCCAGATTTACAAGCTGACCAAGCTAACGGAACACCTTCTTTTGGATCTAAATATTTTTACGGATACGGAAGAACTTTCTTCGTTAACTTCTACATAAACTTCTAAAAAAAAAATACTATGAAAATAAAATTTTTAAAAACAATGTTCTTGTTAGCGCTTTCATCAAGCGTTTTAACAAGTTGCGTAGGAGATGATGATTATGTTAATCCTACTGTTTATGAATACGCTTTTACAGATGGTTTCGAAACCAGTTGGGCTGATTGGACAAAATATAGTGCAACAGGTGCTCAAACATGGCAATTAGACATAGATTACGGAGTTGAAGGTTCAAATTGTGCGAAAATGTCTGGATATGCAGGAACCAGCAATGCAAACGAAGATTGGTTAATTTCACCAGCAATTGATTTAAGTGAATTAACAACAGCAGCTTTGTCTTTCAAAACGGCTTCAAAATTTACTGGTAATGTTTTAGAAGTAAAAATTTCATCTGATTATGCAGGAGGTAATCCAAATGATGCAACTTGGACTAATTTATCAGCAACATTAGATAATTCAAATGCATACACTTGGACAGGTTCAGGAAAGATAGATATTTCTTCTTTTGTTGGTGGAAATGTATACGTAGCATTCAAATACACATCAACATCTACTGCTTCTATGACTTGGGAGGTTGACAATGTTAAAATTATTAAAAATTAAAAGCTATGAAAAATTTAAAATTAGTATTAACAACAGCTGTTTTTGCAACTTTAGTGAGTTGTGTTAATGGCGATGACTATGGTACACCCGATTTATCTAATGATTGTATTACTATAGCTACAACTAAAGAAGTTACTGATATTACTGGTATTGCAACCGCAACTGCAACCCAATATACTACAGGAAATAATATAGATTATATTGAAGCTTATGTAACATCTAGTGATGAAGGAGGGAATTTCTACAAATCAATTTCAATGGTTTCGACTGATGGTTTAACTGGTTTTAGTATGCCAGTTGATAATTATAATCTGTATACAGAGTTTGAGCCTGGAAGAAAGGTTACGATTAAATTAGACAAAAACACATTTTTCAACAAACAATATGATGCTCCAGTAATTGGAGCTTCATATAATGGTGGAGTTGGAAGAATTTCTGGAGTTAACTATAAAGATGTTATTTTAAGAAGTTGTGACAAAATAAATGAAGATGATATTGTTAACAATATTTCTGTAGTTGGTTCTGAAATTGATCAAAATATTAACAAATTAATAGAGTTCGATAATGTTCAGTTTTCTGATGCTGCTTTGGGTAAAAATTTCTATGATCCAAATAACGTAAGTGGTGGTGCAACTAATCACAATATCACTGATATGTATGGAAATACAGTTACAATTAGAACTAGTGAATACGCTACATTTGCTTCAACACCAATTCCTAGTGGTAGTGGAAAAATTAGATGTGTATTAACAAAATATATTGATTTTAATGGAAATGAATACTATCAATTTATGTTAAGAACAATTAATGATGTAATGCTAACAAATGATAGAATGGAAATTGACATGAATCCTCCACTAGGCGGAACTGCAATAACATACACTGGTGCATTTACAGAAAATTTTGAAAGTTATACTTCTGGTTCAGTAACAACAGGGCAAAAAGTTTTCCCTAAATACGTAAATGATGCTGCAGAAGGTGCAGATTATTGGTATGTTGAAGCATTTAGTGGCAATAAATATTTAAAAATGTCTGCATTTAGCTCAAGTGCAACTTTTCAAGATCAATTAAACAAAGTTTACTTTATTGTTCCTGTAGATTTTACAGCTGCTAACAGTTTTTCATTTAAAACTCAAGATAGATTCAATGTTGGTGGTGTTTTAAAAGTATATTATTCTACAAATTATACTCCTCTTGGAGATATTAATGCTGCTACTTTAGTAAATATTACATCAAATTTTACAATAGCTTCTGGAACCACAGGTAGTGCTTCGCAGCCATTTGTAAATAGTGGAGTTTATAATTTTGGTTCCCTTTCAGGTAATGGATACATTATCTTTGAATATACTGGAGGATACAGTTTTAATCCTGTTTTAACTACAACTATGCACATAGATGATATTGTAGTGAATTAAACTTTATTCAAATTAAAATTCTAAAAGCGGCTCATTTGAGTCGCTTTTTTTATGCTTGCTATTTTGTACCTTTGTAATCTATAAAGAACGATTATGTTAGAGAAAGAAGTTATTGACTTTGAAAAATCAATTGTAGTTGGAATAGTAACGCAAAACCAAAGCGAAGATAAACTAAACGAATATCTTGACGAATTGGAGTTTTTGACCTTTACTGCTGGAGGAACCGTTGTAAAACGTTTTTCTCAAAAAATGGACAAACCAAATCCAAAAACTTTTGTTGGAACGGGTAAATTGGAAGAAATTAAATATTATATCAAAGACAACAATATCACAACTGTAATTTTTGATGACGAATTAACACCTTCACAATCCAAAAATATTACTAAAGAATTAGATTGTAAAGTCTTAGACCGAACCAATCTTATTTTAGATATTTTCGCACAACGCGCCGAAACTTCTTATGCAAGAACTCAGGTAGAATTAGCACAATGTCAATACCTATTGCCTCGATTAACAGGAATGTGGACGCACTTAGAACGTCAAAAAGGAGGAATTGGAATGCGTGGTCCTGGAGAAACTGAAATTGAAACAGACCGTCGTATTGTGCGTGACAGAATTTCGTTACTAAAAGAAAAAATAAAGGTTATCGATAAACAAATGGCAACCCAACGAAGTAATCGTGGCGCTATGGTTCGTGTAGCTTTGGTAGGTTATACCAATGTTGGAAAATCAACTTTGATGAACGCTGTTGGAAAAAGCGATGTGTTTGTAGAAAACAAATTGTTTGCAACACTTGATACTACTGTTCGTAAAACTGTAATTAAGAATTTACCTTTTCTTTTAAGCGATACCGTAGGATTTATTAGAAAACTTCCAACACAATTAGTTGAATCATTTAAAAGTACGTTAGATGAAGTTAGAGAAGCTGATTTACTGCTTCATGTAGTAGATATTTCACATCCTGAATTTGAAGATCATATTGCTTCAGTAAATAAAATCTTATTAGATATTAAAAGTGCCGATAAGCCAACCATCATGGTTTTCAATAAAATTGACGCCTATCAGTCAATATATTTTGATGAAAACGATTTAAGTGTTGAAAAAACCACCAAACATTACACCTTAGAAGATTGGAAACAAACTTGGATGAGTAAATTAGGTGAAAACAATGCTTTATTTATTTCGGCAACTGAAAAAGCCAATTTTGAAGAATTCAGAGAAAAAGTGTATGAAGCTGTAAGAGAAATTCATATCACACGATTTCCTTACAATAAATTTCTATATCCCGATTATAAAGACGCTGTTGAAAACGAATAAAAAAAGACCTCATTTGAGGTCTTTTTGTTTTATATAAGCTATTTTGAATTAGAAACCATAATTCACACCTAAACCGATAATTTGTTTGGTTTGAAAGCCTCTAAATGCGTTGTCGTCATAAATCGTTTGAAACGCAAAGTTAGTAGATAAGGATTTATTGATTTTCATTACAATGTTCAATTGGTAATCGATATCTACGTTTTGTGGATCTTCTAAGTAGTTAGAATATAAATTTAATAAATTTTCAACAGAAACATTTTCCATTAAATTAAATTTATAATAACCATTAATTGCAGCTCCTAGCTCATAACGAGATGTTTTTCCTTTCTCAACACCAAAAGAAGACCCAAACTCAGTAAAATGATCGTGAACAATAATTAACTTAGAAGTCGCTGGCGCAAAATTAACTTTTAAATTATCACTTTTTTTCCACAACATACCAGGTCCAAGTTGAAAAAAAGCAGGAGAAAAGAAATGTGAAGTTTTAATGGTACTTGTTTCAGTATCTAAACCCGTATCCATTTGTGTCTTGAAATTAAAAAAAGCTGAATAAAACCATTGTCCTATTGCTTTTTTACCTAATAACGAATTTAACTCAATTCGATCATCGGTTTTTTGAGTGTCTGCCCCTTTAATTTTGGTTAAACCATAAGAAACAATCCATTTGTTATCCCAATTCCAATCACCATTTTTGTAATTAAAATCGTAATTAAAACCAATGTTTCCAGCAAAGTTGTTTTGACCACCTGCTTGCCAATTACTGAATGAAGATTGATTAGCTAAAAAGGTAAACACACCTTTTCTTGTCCAATGTTTAGTAGAATCGGTGACTGTTTCTTGTGCTATGACATTTGAGCCAACAAACAATAGTAAAAGAAGGAATTTTTTCATACTTAGATCTTTTAAATTTAAGGACAAAAATACCTATTTAGATAAAACCACCAAATTTAAAAGATAAAAAGTATAATTTTAACGATATAAATCATTTATTCTTAAAAAGAGGAACCGCGGAACAAGCTTCGCCAAACATAACACTTTTAGCAACTTTCATTAATTTTTGAATCGCTAAAGTATACACCTGATTAGGTACTGATTTTTTAGAACATCCCTTTAAAATTATGGGCTTTTGAAAATAATCGGTATAATCGAGTTTATTTAAAATATCTTCATACCATTCAATAACGGCCAATTCTTTAGTTCCATGAATAACTTTTAAAGCATAGGGTGCTAAATTCACAGCAACTAAAGCAAAAGTCCAAGCAGGCAAAATAGCATCTGTTGAACAATAGATAGCCACGTATTTATCTTGAAAAGATGAGAAATCAGTGTTTTTTAATTGGGCTCTAAAATCGGACTCTTTTAAGATAAATCCTTCTAATAGCCATTGCGAAATATCTAAATCTACCACATGATTATCTGGATAGTAATCTTCTAAATCGAATACCATTAAAGAACTTTGCGCAACTTTGTTTACAATTTCATCCATTTGAGAAGTTTCAAGTTTCAAGTTTCAAGTTGAGCAACCTGAAACTTGAAACATTAAACAAATTTTACAACATTCCTAATTCTAATTTTGCTTCTTCGCTCATTAAATCTTTGCTCCAAGGCGGATCAAAAGTTATTTCTACTTCACATGATTTAACAGTATCAATAGATTTTACTTTTTCTTCCACTTCCATTGGTAACGTTTCAGCTACAGGGCAATTTGGTGAAGTTAACGTCATTAAAATTTTTACATCGTTATCTTCATTAATCATCACATCGTAAATTAACCCTAATTCGTAAATATCTACTGGGATTTCAGGGTCAAAAATTCCTTTTAAAACTTTGACTACGTCTTCGCCTAAGTTGATTGTGTCGTTAAATTCTTCCATTTTTTTTAGTATTCAGTGTTCAGTAAAAAGTGTTCAGTAAATCCGAAAACTTATATTATTAATTTATTGCTTCGATTGAAAAGCTAACGCATACATTTTTATTTGTTTTATCATAGAAACCAAACCATTGGCTCTAGTGGGCGACAAATGTTCTTTTAATCCTATTTCGTCAATAAAATCGGTATTAGCATCTAAAATATCTTTTGGAGATTGATTAGAAAAAGCACGAATAAGAATTGCAATAATGCCTTTCGTTAAAATGGCATCGCTATCTGCTGTGAAAACTATTTTTCCGTCTTGTTCTTCACCATGAACCCAAACTTTGGATTGACAACCTTTGATAATATTTTCGTCAACTTTGTATTGTTCATCAATTAACGGAAGTGTTTTTCCTAACTCGATGATGTATTCGTAGCGTTGCATCCAGTCGTCAAACATAGAAAACTCGTCTACAATTTCGTTTTGTATCTCTTTAATCGTCATTAAAAAATTATTTTTTTGTTGCTTTTAAAATCAACTTGTTTTCATTATCGTATAATAAAATGGTTTTGTTTTCCATTTTAAAAGAGGTAACTTCAGTGGATGCTTTAAACCATAATGTTTCGTTTTCCATTGCGTTTTCACAATATTTTCTGGTTGACATTATAGGACCGAAAGAAATTGATTCATTTTGTAATTTGTATATGCCTGAATACATATTACAACCCATAAAACCAGATACTTTTTCCGCATCAAAACTAATAAAATATTCCTTTTTACTTACATCATTTGACAACAACTCTTCTACAGAATAACTACCTAAAACTGGATTTTTTACAACAGAATCATCTGCTAATTTATTAATGTAATCAACAAATTCTTTAATTTTAGCTGGCGGAATTGTATGGTCAAAACCTTTGGTAGTATACGTTTTATCTTTTACAATAATTGACATATCAGCATGTGCTTTTCCATCATAAGCACGTTCCATGGTGGGACCTTCTAAATCGTTAAAAGTTTTTAAATCGATTTTAGAATATAATTTCCCAAGTTGATTCCATTGTTCATCAGATAATTCAACAACTTCTGGCTTACCATCTCTTGTGTTAATGACTGAAAAGGTTTTATTTTCAATTTGAATGGTTCTGTGAAAACCTCTTGAATTCGCACCATATGAAATTTTTACATCCGATATAAACTGCTCTTGCGAACAACCTTTCGATAAAAAAAACACTAAAAAAATAGAAAATAATGATTTCATAATATTTATTTTTAAGACAACATCATTTGTGCTTTTTTAACCGCTTCTACAAAGATATCAATTTCTTCCTTGGTATTGTAAAAAGCAAAACTTGCTCTAATGGTTCCTGGAATATTGAAAAAATTCATAATAGGTTGGGCGCAGTGATGACCGGTTCTAACCGCTATACCTAACTTATCGATAATTGTGCCAATGTCATACGGATGAATGCCTTCGATATTAAACGAAATAACTGAAGCTTTGTTTTCACTCGTTCCAAAAATAGTTAAACCTTCTATTTCTTGTAATCTTTTGGTTCCGTACTCTAATAATTCTTGTTCGTATGCCGCAATGTTATCAAAGCCGATTGCATTCATGTAATCAATCGCCGTTCCTAAAACAATTCCACCTTCGATATTGGGTGTACCGGCTTCAAATTTATGTGGTAAATCAGCATAAGTAGTTTTTTCAAACGTAACTTCGGCAATCATTTCACCTCCACCTTGATACGGTGGCAATT
>JBILST010000079.1:0-9074 GCA_044371865.1 Flavobacterium sp. | reverse complement strand
CGGGTCGAATTCGAAAATTTTTGCGGCTTTTCTTGGATCTAATCCTGGTTTTTCTAGCTCTTTTAAAATGTCTTTCAACGTTAAAATCCCAATTTCGGATGTGATGTAATTTTCTGGTTTTATTTGGGCGATTTTTTCTTTATTAGCTATTAACTCCGTGGTTTTGATACCTAAATCTTTTGCCATTTTTTCCACAATAGGATACGCTTCTGGGTGAACAGCCGAGTTGTCCAACGGATTTTTCCCATCGCGAATTCTAATGAAAGCGGCTGCTTGTTGGTACGCTTTTTCTCCTAAACGAGGTACTTTTTTCAGTTGTTTTCTATCTTCAAAAGGGCCATTTTCTGAACGATAGGCTACAATATTTTCAGCCATTTTTTCACCAATTCCAGAAACATAACTCAACAACGATTTACTTGCGGTATTGATATTAATCCCCACTGAATTCACGCAACTCATCACCGTACTATCCAATGCTGATTGTAATTTAGTTTGATCTACATCATGTTGATATTGTCCAACACCAATAGATTTTGGATCGATTTTTACCAATTCAGCCAATGGATCAGAAAGTCGTCTTCCAATTGAAACAGAACCACGAACGGTAACATCATAATTTGAGAATTCTTCACGCGCAATTTTACTCGCAGAATACACCGATGCACCCGCTTCAGAAACTACAAAAACTTGAACTGGTTTATCAAAAGCGATTTTTTTAATGAAAAACTCGGTTTCACGTGAAGCAGTTCCGTTTCCGATAGAAATTGCTTCAATATTATACGCATTCACCATTGAACGGATTTTCTTCATCGCCATTGCGGTATCGTTTTGTGGCGCGTGTGGATAAATGGTTTCGTTGTTTAATAAATCGCCTTTTTCATCCAAACAAACCACTTTACAACCCGTTCTATAACCTGGGTCGATGGCTAAAATTCGTTTTTCTCCTAATGGTGGCGCTAACAACAACTGACGTAAATTTTCCGAAAACACATCAATTGCTTTGATATCTGCTTTAGCCTTTGCTTCTTGTAACGTTTCATTTGAAATAGCGGGTTCTAACAAGCGTTTGTAACTGTCTTTAATGGCTAATTCTAATTGTTCTGTGGCATCCGAATTTTTATTTTTGATGATATTTTCTTCGATAAAATCTAAAGCTTCTTCTTTTTCAACAGCGACATTTAACTTCACAAAACCTTCGGCTTCGGCACGCAACATGGCTAATAAACGATGCGATGGTGCTTTGGAAATTGGTTCGTTCCAATCAAAATACTGATTGAATTTTTGAGCCGCTTCATCATCTTTTTTAGTTTTAACAACTTTGGTTGTGATTTCTGCTTTTCGTTGGAACAAGCGACGTAAATTTTTACGAATAAAAATATTTTCGTTAATCCATTCGGCAATAATATCGCGCGCACCTTGTAGAGCTTCGTCTTCGTTTTTAACGTTTGCATTCAAATAGTTGGAAGCCAAAAACTCAATATCATCATTTTTTTGACTCATGATGATTTTTGCCAACGGTTCCAATCCGTTTTCACGAGCAACATCGGCTTTGGTTTTTTTCTTCTTTTTGTAAGGCAAATAGAAATCTTCTAATTCTTGTAAATCGAAACTGTTTTCAATTTTTGATTTCAATTCAGGTGAAAGCGCCTTTTGCTCTTCAATTGATTTTAGAATGCTTTCTTTACGCTTGATGATTTCATCAAATTGCTTGTTTAATTTCGAAATGGCTTCGATTTGCACCTCATCTAAATTGCCGGTTTGATCTTTTCGATAACGCGAAATAAAAGGAATCGTACAATCTTCCGAAAGTAATTTTATAGTAGCTTCAATGCTTTTTGGAGCAATGTTGGTTTGGTTTTGAATGAATTGAATGTTGGTCATTATAATATAAAATCTAAATAGTTTTGTTTGTTTATTATTGTAAAAGAAGCTTCTGGATAGGCTTTTGAAAAGGCAGTAGGAATTTTTGATTTCTTATATTCATTCCATTTGAATTCGAAAGCGTGTAATTGTCCGTCTTCTTCTTCTATCCAATCTATTTCTTGTTGGTCATAGGTGCGCCAAAAATAATTAGTACTGTTTTTTTGATGGTAATTTTGATGTTTTATTCGCTCTGTAGTAAGATAATTTTCCCATAGAGCGCCAACATCTGTTCTATTTTCTAAACGTGTAAAATTACTTATTATGGCGTTTCTAATTCCGTTATCGTAGAAATACCAACGGTTTGATTTGGTAATTTCTTTACGTAAATTTCTACTAAATCCTGGAACTTTATAAATGACAAATACTTTTGAAAGTAAATCTAAATAATTAGCCACCGTATTTTTTGATAGTTGTAATTGGGTAGCTAACTCTAAAACCGAAACTTCTTTTCCTATTTGAAAAGCTATCAATTTTAATAAATCTAAAATTTTATCGGATTGCTTAATTCCATCGTAAATTAGAATGTCTTTTAATAAATAGGAATTGATAATTTCTTTCAAATAACTAATTTTATCATTCCAATCTAGATATTGTTCTAATTCTGGATAACTTCCAAAAAGTAATCTTTCTTCTAGTTTTACAGTTGTGGTTTTATAATTTTCAATTTTAGAAAATTCCATTTGTGAAAAAGCATACAAAAAAATGGTGTTTTTTCTTCCTACCAAGGGTTCTCCTAATTTATTAGATAAATCAAAAACCGATGAACCTGTTACAATTATTCGAATTCCTTCAATTGAATCTACAATTAACTTTAAAATTAATCCTATTTCAGGAATATTTTGCGCTTCATCAATGATTAATAATTTAGTATTTAAAAAAAGGCGTGAATAATTATTTACACTTCTTTCTTTTAACAAATTAGCATCATCAATATCTTCACCATTAAGATGTAAATAATTTTCATTTGGAATGGTTGAAAGATAATTTTTTATAAAAGCTGTTTTGCCAACACGACGTGCGCCTAATAAAACAAGAACTTTATTAGGTAATACTTTCCGTTCAAACAAACTAGATATATCTCTTTCTAAAAAATTCATACATATAGGTTTTTAACTAATATTATTACAAATATAGTAAAAAAATGTAAATTTGGTCAATTAACTGACTGAATTAATGTAAATTTGGTCAACAAACTGACTGAATTAATGTAAATTTAGTCAATCAACTGACTGAATTTGTTTAAAAGCGAATCCAATATTTTCAATAACATCGGTTATTAACATACTTTCTTCGCTTTGTGTTTGAAGTGTAAAATCAGCTGCTAATCCATGAAGATAAACACCTAATTTTGAAGCTTCTAAAGTAGTGTAACCTTGTGCTAAAAATGAAGTAATCATTCCGGTTAATGCGTCGCCAGAACCTCCTTTTGCTAAACCTGAATTTCCGGTAGTGTTTTCAAAAGTGTGAATTCCGTCAGTAACAAACGTTTTATGACCTTTTAAAACAATGACGCAATTTAATTCATTAGCTTTTTGAATCGCTGTATTTCTTCTTTCAGAATCTGAATGATGTTCGCTAAATAATCGGTCAAATTCTTTTGGATGGGGTGTTAACACAAATGGAAAATTAAAGTTTTTCCAATCAATTTTGTATTTCGCTATTAAATTCAAGGCATCGGCATCAAAAACTACGGGAAGTTTGTTTTCGTACAATTCGTAAATGTATTGCAGGCTGATTTCATCCACTCCAATTCCAGGACCAATTCCAATAGCTTGATAAGGAGATAAATCATTCATCACACATGTATTTTCATACATGGCTTCGGGAATGGAATTGAAAAGTACATTTTTGTTTTCAGGAGAAAAAGCTACAGTTAACAATCCAACTCCTGAACGCAAACAAGCTTTGGAAGCAATAATAGCAGCTCCTATTTTATCTGTGCTTCCTACTATTAACAAAGCATGACCTTGTGTTCCTTTATGAGAATCACAAGGTCTTTTTTTATAACTTTTTTGAATACAATTCAAATCTAATTTTACAACTTCCATTTGAATTGTTTTTAAGTTTTAGGTTATTTACAAGCGATTTTTTTAACGCGATTACCATGTCTTCCGCCTTCAAAAGAAGTTGTTAAAAAGGTATCAACCATTTCAATTGCTTGTTGAATAGAAGTGTAACGAGCTGGAATACTAATAATATTAGCATCGTTATGTTGACGCGCTAAAGCAGCGATTTCTTTTGTCCAACATAAAGCCGCACGAATATCTTGGTGTTTATTAGCCGACATCGCAATTCCATTTCCAGAACCACAAATTACAATTCCAAAATGTGCTTTTTTACTTTCCACATCATATGCAACTGCATGTCCGAAATCAGGGTAATCTACACTTTCAAAAGTGTCTGTTCCGTGGTTAATAACTTCGTGACCATTGCTTTTTAAATAGTCAACAATAGCGCTTTTGTAGTCTGGACCCGCGTGGTCATTACCGATTGAGATTGTCATATGTGTATGTTGTGTTGTTAATAATGTTTGACAAAATTAAACAATTTAAATTACTTTAAATAAAATGAACATCTAAATAAATAGTAATTACTAATGAAGGTAAAGCTACAAAACAGTTGATAATTCAATAAAAGAAATTAATAACATTAGGCGGTTTAAAATTTTTATAAACCGCCTTATTAGTATAGTTTTGCAAAAAAAATAAAATGATGAAAAAATTACTTTTTTTAGTACTTACACTTATTAGTACAAGTGCTATTGCACAAACCTTTACAGATAATGGCATTAATTACAACATTACAGATGCTATTAACTTTAAAGTAGAAGTTGGAAGTAATGCTAGTTTTACAGGAGTTGCTAATATTCCTGCAATAGTAAATAACGGTGGTCAAAATTATGAAGTTACAAGTATTGGTAATAATGCATTTCAATTTTGTGGAAATTTAACTTCAATAACTATTCCGAATTCGGTAGCTACTATTGGTAACGGTGCTTTTTGGAGTTGTAATAGTTTAACAACAATAAATATTCCTAGTTCGGTAACTAGTATTGGTAATGAAAGTTTTTATTATTGCTTGGGTTTAACTACAATAACAATACCTGATTCAGTAATTAGTGTAGGTAATAGTGCTTTTAAAAATTGTGAAAATTTAATGTCAGTTACAATTGGAAATTCGGTAACCACTATGGGTTATAGTGTTTTTCAACATTGTTATGATTTGACATCTGTTACTTTTGGAAATTCGTTAACAAGTATTCCTAATGCTGCTTTTAATGATTGTACTAGTTTAACATCTTTAACAATTCCTAATTCAGTAACAAGTATTGGTGCTTATGCTTTTAGAATTTGTCAAGCCTTAACTTCGATAACAATTCCGAATTCGGTAAATTCAATTAGTGATAATGCTTTTTTTTATTGTACTGCTTTAACAACTGTAAATTGTTATATATTGACACCTTTAGTTATTAATCCTGCTGTTTTTCAAAATGTTAATCAATCTGGTTGTGTGTTAAACGTTCCTGTAGGTACTGAAGCGGCATATCAAGCGGCTGCAGTATGGCAAAATTTTGCACCTATAAATGGTAGTTTGCTTTCTAGTAATTCTTTTGTTATAGAAAATAGTTTAAAAATGTATCCAAACCCAAGTAATGGTTTTGTAACAATTGCTTTAGATAATAATTTACAAGTAGAAAAAGTAAATTTTTATAATAGCTTAGGGCAATTAGTAAAAACAACTACAGCAAATGTTGTTTCTACCTCAGAATTAGCAAAAGGTTCTTATTTTGTAGAAGTTGTAACTAATGAAGGTAAAGCTACTAAACAGTTGCTTGTTCAGTAAATAAAAAAAAATCATGTTTTAAAAAGGTTAGCTTTAATTAGTTAACCTTTTTTATTTAAATACAAAAATGTTATTTACTATATTATATCAAAAATATTTTTATATTACTATAAATCAACACTTTAATAAGTAAAATTACACATTGTTAATTTCTTTATGTAAATCGTTGATAATCAGTTAACCTTAATTTAACATTAATTGTTAACAACTTTGGATAGAAATTTAGAAGTTTTTTTAGGTTGTAATAAAAAAATTAGTAATCCAAAATTGAAATTAAAAATCCTAATTTAGTTTCGTGAATTTTTAGAAAAGTTATCAATAGAAAAAAATCAGTTTTCAACAGAAATCAACAATTGAAGTTATTTACAAAACGATTATAAAATCTATTTTTAACAACTGTTGATAACTACAAAAGAAAGAATTTAGAAGGTCTTATTTTCAGTTCTTTACTAATTTTTATAATTGTTAATTACATTGTATAAGTAACAATAACTTTTAAAAATGACTTCTGTAAAAAAACTTATTCCACATATTAACACGCTATAATAACCATCATAAATTTAAATTTAATTAAAAATATTTTTTGTTGTTTTTAATAAATGTTGAAAACTTTCATTTTATCAATTTTGTTATAATTTGGTTAATTCTAATTTTTCAATTCTGATTTCTAATTTCTTCTTCGTAACTTTAAACAATAATTAGAAATGATACAATGAGTAAGAAACCAAAAAAATTAGGAAATAAACCAAAAGATTTTACTGCACAAATATTTAAAATACTTTCAAGAGAACCTTCTAAATCTTTTAATTACAAACAAATAGCTGCTGTTTTAGAACTTTCAGATACGAAAAGCAGAAACGAAATAATTAGAGATTTAAAAATACTTAAAGCACAAGATAAAATTCATGAAACTGAAGTTGGAAAATATCAAATTATTTCCAAAGCAGAATATTACGAAGGAATTATAGATATGACTTCTCGTAAAACAGGATATTTTGTTTGTGACGAACTAGAAGACGATGTTTTTGTTCCGTTTATTAACTTGAATCATGCTTTAGATGGTGATAAAGTGAAAGCTTATATTTACAATAGAAGAAGTTCACGTAAACCAGAAGCAGAAGTTTTAGAAATTTTAGAACGTAAAAAATCAGAATTTGTTGGCGTTATCGATGTGCAAAAAAACTTTGCTTTCGTAACCACTGCCAATGCTAAAATGTATACCGATATTTTTATCCCAAAAAATAAAATTGGTGATGCAGAAAATGGCGATGTTGTTTTAGTAACCTTAGAAGATTGGCCTAAAAAAGCAGATTCTCCTTTTGGTTCGGTAATAAAAGTTTTAGGAAAACCAGGCGAACACAATACAGAAATTCACGCGATTTTAGCTGAATATGGTTTACCATACGATTTTCCAATTGAAGTAGAAGCGTATGCGAATAAAATTGATACTTCAATAACAGAAGAAGAAATTAAAAAACGTCGCGATATGCGTGATGTTTTAACTTTTACGATTGATCCAAAAGATGCCAAAGATTTTGATGATGCTTTATCGTTTCAAGTATTAGAAAATGGAAATTACGAAATCGGAGTTCATATTGCCGATGTTTCTCATTATTTACAAGAAGGAACTATTTTAGATGATGAAGCATATAAAAGAGCTACTTCGGTTTATTTAGTCGATAGAGTTGTTCCAATGTTACCAGAAGTGTTATCCAACTTTGCTTGTTCACTTCGTCCTCATGAAGAAAAATATACGTTTTCAGCTGTTTTTCAATTGAATAATAAAGCAGAAGTTTTAGATGCATGGTTTGGACGAACAGTAACCTATTCTGATCAACGTTTTGCGTATGAAGAAGCTCAGAGTATCATCGAAACAAAATCAGACGTTATTCCAGCCGAAATTTCATTAACTGGAAGCGAATATATTGTTCCAAAACCAATTGTTGATGCTACACTTAAAATGGATGAATTAGCTAAAATTCTTCGTAGAAAAAGAATGGCAGCTGGCGCAATTTCGTTTGATAAAGTAGAAGTAAAATTCAATTTAAATGAAGACGCGGAACCAATTGGAGTGTACTTCAAACAAAGTAAAGATGCGAATCATTTGATTGAAGAATTCATGTTGTTAGCGAATAGAAAAGTAGCAGAATTCATTGGGAAACAAAAGAAAACTTTTATTTACAGAATTCACGATGAACCAAATGAAGATAAATTAATCAATCTTCAAACGGTGATTGCTAAGTTTGGTTATTCAATAAATTTCCGTTCTAAAAAAGATATTTCAAGTTCATTGAATAATTTACTTTCGGAAGTTGTAGGTAAAAAAGAACAAAATTTGGTAGATACACTTACGATTAGAAGTATGAGTAAGGCTGCGTATTCAACTGAAAATATTGGTCACTACGGATTAGCATTTGATTATTATAGTCATTTTACATCGCCAATTCGTCGTTATCCAGATGTTATGGCACACCGTTTGTTACAATTTTATATAGATGGCGGAAAAAGTGTAAGTGAAGAAGAATACGAAGAAAAATGTGTACATTCTTCACAAATGGAAGGTTTAGCCGCACAAGCCGAACGCGATTCTGTGAAATACATGCAAGTAAAATACATGCAAGATCACAAAGATGAAGAGTTTTTAGGTGTAATTTCTGGAGTAACCGAATGGGGAATTTATGTAGAAATCATCGAAAACAAATGCGAAGGAATGGTTAGAATTCGTGAAATTAGAGATGATTATTACACATTTGATGACAAACAATATGCATTGGTTGGTGAAGTTTCTAAAAATATATTACAATTAGGAGACGAAATTTACGTTAAAGTAAAAAATGCCGATTTAGTGAAGAAACAATTGGATTTTAATTATTTGAGAAAAAGAGATTAATTTTAGTGATAAGTGAAAAGAAATAAGTGATTAGTCAACCTTTAAGTTGTCATTTCGACATTAGGAGAAATCTCATAATAAGATGAAAATAGTTGAATTTATAAAGAAGAATATTTCAGTTTTTAATTGTATATCTATTATGATATTTTTCTATTTAGTTAAGTTTATTTATATAAATAAATCTAATGAAGAAGATAATCATCTAATTTTTTTCTTAATTGCTTTTGTTATTTTTATTATTTTAATTTTCTCTTTATTATTTGATTTTATATTAAAAAAAATTATCACACAACGATTAAAATTAAATTTTGTAGAATTATTAATTACAATTACATTATTTTCAATTTTATACCTTATATTTTATACGTCATGAAAAACACATTTTTAACCTTTATAACCTGTTCCATCTTTTCATTAG
>JBILST010000309.1:0-2639 GCA_044371865.1 Flavobacterium sp. | reverse complement strand
ATAGTATGCATTGAGTTGACGATCATAAGTTAAGCTCGCTCTACCTCTCACCTCTAATCCATTAGTTCCTGGCCCAACAGCATACACTCTATCATAAGTATCATTTGAAAGAATACCATCTAGTTTTATTTTACCTACGATATTCATTGATTGTGTGTAGTTAGACGGTTTAAAAGTTAAAACCGGCTCTTTTACCAACACCCTCAAGTTTAATGGCACTTTTTTATCTATTCCATAATTCGTTTTTAAGGAAATAAGATTATTGTAAATACCTGGAGCTAAATTCATATCAACCGTTGCTGTAACGGTGATAGACCTGTTTGGATCTATAACGCCAGCGTTAGAAGAAAGGGTTAACCAACTAGGTACATTAAATGTATATGGTTGAGCGACGCCTCCCTGATTCACAACTGTAATTTGGAATGTTAAAGTCGAATCGGTTGTCTTTACCAAATTTGCAACATCACCCTGACCCTCAACAAACATTTTAATTGGATTCTTATTAATAAACGCAGTCCAAGTAACTGGTGAAAGTTGACGATTATCAAACATGTCATTCAAATTAGACACTGTGATATATGCGATCTTTCCTTCGATAATTGCCCAATTATTTGAAATCGCTGGAACCAACACAATTTGATCATTGTTAATCACCGGATTTAACACGATAGACTCTGTTGGACGGAAAGGCTTAATTGCTGGGCTTACATCTGTGAAATTCAGTTGTTGGCCATTAAGCAATGCATAATCCTCACTTTGAGTAGTTGCATTCTGCGGATAATAGTATATAGGTCCATTGGAATTAGCTACAGAAGGCTTATTGAAGTTTGAATAAAATAACAAACCAGTAGTCTTGAAATTTTGCTCAAAATACATATCCTCCTTGATCTGCTCTGCAGTTCTGGCCATATTCCAAATACAAAGCTCATCCAATTGTCCAACAAAGACCCTATCAATAGTATTGGTGGTTGCGTTGGATTGACCACGTGCACCCATAAACAACCTTGTTGATGCCAAGCCGCCAATATTTGCGGTAGCAAAGGAACCCATTTGGTTACCATCCACATAAAGTTGTAAACCTCCAAATCTTGTTAAGCTTACTGCAATATGATGCCAACTATTATCATTCACTGCCACATTACCAAAGGCATATGTTCTTCCTTCCGCAGCTAATTCTAATCTTCCATTTGCATTGGTATTGAAAGCCCATTTATTTCTAAATTGATTGCCTTCAACAAAGTCGGTAGTATCGCCTTTTCCATTTGATAATATGGTTGCATTGGACTGTGCTGTTTTCATCCAAAATGATACCGTTGCATCCATTTCTTTTGAAATAATTACTTTAGAAAAAGTATTGCTATTGGTTGTTAAATAATTAGCACCTGTAAAATCATAGGATTGTCCTTTAGGGAAAATGTCCCAATTAGCATTTGCAATTTCTAAAGTCTTGAACCTAGCTAAATCTTTAGCGATTTTTCCATTTCCTTCATTCATTGGCCAATATCCTAAAATACCATTCTCACTTCCTGTTAAGGAAACATTCATATTGGCCACAGACTGGTCTCTTGTAATTGGCTTACTCCACAATCTAAGGTCGTGTATATTTCCTTTAAATGTATTACCCCCAATTACAACTGGATTTAAGTTGGTGAAACTAAGTGTTGTGGTAGGGTTTGGAGCAAGCGTAGAAGTTAGCTCGATATCATTTTCAATGATGCTTAATTTAGGAATTGATGCATCATAAGAAAGTGTATAATGATTAAATTTCCCATCTTTTAAAATTGTTGAACTAATGCTTTGACCACCAATAGTGTATTTTAAAACATTATCGATTAATTCAACCTTAATTCCACCGCCATCTTGGTTTAATAAAGTAGATGTACCATTTGGACTTGAATTTTTCATCCAAAACTCAATACTAAAATCTCCTGTAGTGATATATGGCTTCTTGATGGTGGCGGTATTATTTGACCCGTTAAATGCAAGAGAAACTTCATGACGAACCGGCAACTGATTTTGTTGTACCAAAAATTCAAACTTGGTAACGTTACCATTTGTTTTAATTGGCTTATTGAAACGTACAGTCATGTCATCACCAATACCCAAAATACCATTTGTAGGGGTAGGTGTTCCAAATTTAACAGGCGCATTAAGGCTTACAGTTCCTTCAATTATTTCAGATTCAAAGGCAGTATTATTGTAACAAGTAGTTCTTGCACGAATTTCATACATACCATCAGGTAATAATCTACCAGCTATATCCCAACTATAATTTAATTGATTGCCACTAATAAGTTCAACGTTATTGTCTCCACCACGAATAGCAGTAGCAGTATCGGCCGGATTCTTGTAATACGTTCTTAATCCAGTCCAATCTGGCGTTCCTTTTAATTTATACTCTAAACTAATTTTTTGAAAACTAGAAAAGCTAGTATTATAACCACCCATTGAAATATTGAGTGGTTGCGTATTCCCTACTACGTCATAAGCAGTATTACGGTTTAACAACCAGTTTTTGGAAGGCACTGTAACACTTACAGGTGAACATGCAGGCACAAAGGTTGCCGAAACCAAAACAGAACTTTTTACGTTATCGTCACAAAGTGATTTAAATAACACTTTAATGTTGTTATAATTAA
>JBILST010000308.1:0-2654 GCA_044371865.1 Flavobacterium sp. | reverse complement strand
GGAGGATTTGGAATCTATGAGTATAGTTTAAATGCAATAGATTGGCAATCTAGTCCAATATTCAATAATTTACCCGATGGAAGTTACAACATTTATGTAAGAGATATTAAGGGATGTGGTTTTCTTTTGTCTAATACGATTCAAACCATCACATATATCAATTATTTCACGCCAAATGGTGATGGTTATAATGATAGATGGAACATTTACTTACCAACGGAATATGAAGCGGTAATTACAATTTACGATCGATATGGTAAACTATTAAAGCAAATTAGTCCAGAAACTACAGGTTGGGACGGAATTTTTAATGGTGAATTAATGCCTTCAACAGACTATTGGTTTAAAGTAGAATATACTGAAGACAATACAAGAAAAGAATTCAAATCGCATTTTAGTTTAAAAAGATAATTGACAATGGGAACCATAGAAACAATAATTAACGAAAAAATTGCTACGCTACAGTTTTTTCATCCATCAAGTAACTCATTTCCTAGTACATTATTACAAGAATTAACTAATGAAATTAATTCTTTAAGTAAAAACGATAATGTATCTATAATTGTATTAAAAAGTCAGGGAACTGGAGCATTTTGTGCCGGAGCTTCATTTGATGAATTACTTTCAGTGAGTAATTTTGAAGAAGGAAGCCTCTTTTTTTCGGGATTTGCAAATGTTATTAATGCCATGCGAAAGTGTCCAAAACTAATTATTGGAAGAATTCATGGGAAAGCTGTTGGTGGAGGAGTAGGATTAGCGGCTGCTTGTGATTACTCATTTGCAACCTTACAAAGTGAAATTAAACTTTCTGAAATTGCTATTGGAATTGGGCCATTTGTCATTGAACCAGCTGTTTCTCGTAAGGTTGGTAAAATAGCCATGTCTGAAATGACACTAACTCCAACTCTTTGGAAAACTTCAAAGTGGGCCTTTGAAAAGGGATTGTATTCAGAATTATTTGAAACTATTGAAGCATTAGATTTACGCCTTGAAGAATATACAAAAGAAGTTTCAGCTTATAATAATGAAGCTTTATTTGAAATGAAAAAAGTGCTTTGGGAAGGAACAAATCATTGGGACACATTATTATATGAAAGGGCCGCTATTTCTGGAAGATTAGTTCTGTCTGATTTTACAAAAAATGCATTAAATAAATTTAAAAAATAAATTTAATATTTATGAAAAGTTTAATTCTTTTCCTTCAACAAATTAACGTTGAAAAAAAATTACAAGAAGCTCCCGATAGTCAATACCAAATTGGCGTTTTGATTGGCTCATTTGTTCCGTTTATTGTTTTAGTAATCATTGCATATACACTTTATTATAGAGCAAAAAAGAAAGAGAAAAATTTAAAATAATATAACTATGTCAAACATAAGAATTACAAAGCAATTTAACTTTGAAACAGGTCATGCTTTATACGGATATGATGGAAAATGCAAAAATGTTCATGGACATAGTTACAAACTTTCAGTTACAGTAATTGGAAAACCAATAACAGACAAAACAAATGTTAAGTATGGAATGGTAATTGATTTTGGTGACTTAAAAAAAATTGTGAAAGAACAAATTGTAGATGTATTCGATCATGCTACTGTTTTTAATAAAAATACTCCTCATATTGAACTAGCACATGAATTAAAAACAAGAGGACATGATGTTATTTTGGTAGACTACCAACCAACAAGTGAAAATATGGTTATAGATTTTTCAAACAAAATTAAAAACCTTTTACCTGAAAATATTAAATTACATTCCCTTCGTTTACAAGAGACCGAAACATCCTTTGCCGAATGGTTTGCTTCAGACAATTAAACATAAAAAAAGTCCTCAAATTGAGGACTTTTCTTTTAAATATCTATTAGTAGTTACTTCTTAACAATTAAGAATTCACTTCTTCTATTTTGTGCGTGTTCTTCTTCTGTACATGATTTACAAGCTACTTTTGGTTCGCTTTCTCCAAATCCTTGTCCTGAGATTCTGTCTTTTGCAATGCCTTTACTGATTAAGTATTGAACCGTAGCTTTTGCTCTTCGGTCTGATAAATTGATATTGTACTTATCACTTCCTCTACTATCAGTGTGCGATTTTGCGAAAATGACCATGTTTGGGTTTTCGTTCATAACCAATACCAACTTATTCAACTCGGCAGCGCCATCTGCTGTAATATTGCTTCTGTCGTACTCAAAGTATATTGGTTGTAATATCACTTCTTTCTCTGTGATGATTGGAACAATTGGAGTTAACAATGCCTCCACTACTACTTGATCGTTTTCTGCTTTAGCTACTTCAAAAACTCCACTTTCGTATCCTTGTTTTGATACTTGAGCATTATATGAAGTATTACATAGCACACCGCTCAATGTTTCTCCGTTAGAGGCTGTTGTTTGATTTGTAATTGTTGTTTGCTTTTCATCCAACAACATAACTGTAGCTCCTTCAATAACATTACCTGTTTTTGCGTCTTTTACTCTTACTAAAGCTTGTACGTTGCAAATTGGATCTGCTTTGTAGATGTTATCTACTCCATCTCTATTACTTGAAAAGAAACCTACTTTTTTAGTGGTATTATAAGTGAATGCAAAATCATCTTTTGATGTATTAACTGGTTCACCTACATTGATTGCTTCTGTACCTTTGTTTAAGTCCATCTT
>JBILST010000307.1:0-2660 GCA_044371865.1 Flavobacterium sp. | reverse complement strand
ACAGACATTCCTTGACAAGGTGGCGTAGCTACAATGACATCAGGCTCTGAAATTTTATGTTCAGTTTGCCATTTTTTGATTTCAGCAAAAAGTTTATTTTTTATTTCTTTTGTAGAAATATCTCCATCTAAATAGCCTGTTTCATATTTGCATTTATTGTTGAATGCTTGAATTTTCAAGCGTTTTGTTAAGATTTCATTTGTCGCAATACATTCAAAATCGTTTTGTTTGAAGCCGTAACATCCAACTCCTGCACTGCTGAATAAACTAATATATGTCAATGGTTTGTTCATAGTTTTAGAATTTTATTTCGACTTGTTTAACATTTATACTTTTTAAGTAATTTACTTTTTCTTCGGCAACCATTAGTGTTTCGGAAGAACAATTGTAAGCATACATTTTTTTTGCAAATTGGTCGCCAAAATATTCTACTTTCAATTTTTCAAAGTCAAGATCGAAAGCATTTGCTAATTTATCTAACCGCTTTTCGTCAAATTCACGTTTGCCGTTTTCAATCTTGCTTAAATTAGCAGAATCAAGTTTTAGCAATGCTGCAAGTTCAGTCAAAGTCAATCCTTTGTCCGTGCGCAATTGTCTTATGTATTCTCCAAAAGTTGCATTCATTTACTTGTAAATTTTAACTTGTCAATAAATGACAAATTTAATTAAATATTTTAGTTTTACAAGTTTTTGAATCAAATTATATCAAATGTACGATTTATAAGGTTGTTTTAGGCTAAAGAAAACGATAATAATAGGATATAAAAAAAGCTCTCGAAACGAGAGCTTTAGTATATTTCACTAACAGTAGACTATAAAGAAGCTACGTGTTTAGTTAATTTTGATTTTAAGTTAGAAGCTTTATTATCATGAATGATATTTTTCTTAGCTAATTTATCAATCATAGAAATTACAGTTGATAATTTTGCAGAAGCCTCAGCTTTGTCAGTAGCTAAACGAATAGCTTTGATTGCGTTACGAGTAGTTTTGTGTTGGTATCTGTTTAATACTCTTCTTTTCTCGTTACTTCTAATTCTTTTTAAAGCAGATTTATGATTTGCCATTTTGTTCTTTTTTTAATTGTAATAATTGTTATAAACTACTAGTTAAAAAAGAAAAACCTCCCACATTCGCCTAGGCAAACACTTTGGTTTTAACTAATAAAATAATAATCGAGACACCAATTATTATTTTACAAAACTTATTTACAACTAATTTTGTAGCCCGTAGGGGAATCGAACCCCTCTTACCAGGATGAAAACCTGGCGTCCTAACCGATAGACGAACGGGCCATTAACCAATTCTTTTTAATCTCAATACTTGTAGCCCGTAGGGGAATCGAACCCCTCTTACCAGGATGAAAACCTGGCGTCCTAACCGATAGACGAACGGGCCATTACATTAATTTTGTAATGCGAGTGCAAAAATACAACTAATTTTGATTTCTGCAAGACCTTCAATAAAAATTTTTATTTTTTTTTAGTACGCTTTAGCAAAAAGCACCCTTCCTTTAGACGGAACACCAGTAAACATACAGCTTCCAGCCTCTTCTACCCTATCCAAAGCAATACATCTAATGGTTGCTTTTGTTAGTTCTTTAATCTTTTCTTCTGTTTCAGCTGTACCGTCCCAATGAGCTGCTAAAAAGCCTCCTTTGGTTTCTAACAACTCTTTAAACTCTTCGAAAGAATTCACTTCTGTTATATGAGTATCTCTGTATTCCAATGCTTTAGCAAACATATCATTTTGAATAGTCTCTAATAAATTTTTAATATACGATGCTACTCCTTCTTTAGAAACTACTTCTTTTGACAAATTATCTCTTCTCGCAATTTCGTAGGTTCCGTTTTCTAAATCGTTTGGTCCAAGGGCAATTCTAACTGGAACACCCTTTAATTCCCATTCAGCAAATTTAAATCCTGGTTTCTGAGTATCTCTATTATCATACTTAACAGAAATTCCTAGTTTTCGAAGTTCAGCCGTTAAAGCATTTACTTGTTCAGAGATAGCATCAAATTGCTCCTCTGTTTTATAAATTGGAACAATAACCACTTGAATTGGCGCTAAATTTGGAGGTAACACCAACCCTTTATCATCAGAATGCGTCATAACCAAAGCCCCCATTAAACGAGTTGAAACTCCCCAAGAAGTTCCCCAAACGTGTTCTTGCTTTCCTTCTTTATTTGCAAATTTAACATCAAAAGCTTTGGCAAAATTTTGACCTAAAAAGTGCGAAGTTCCCGCTTGTAATGCTTTCCCATCTTGCATTAATGCTTCAATACAATAGGTTTCGTCTGCACCCGCAAAACGTTCTGTTTCCGTCTTTAATCCTTTAATTACTGGAATTGCCATGAAATTTTGAGCAAAATCAGCATATACATGCATCATTTTTTCTGATTCTTCAATCGCTTCCTGACGAGTAGCGTGCGCAGTATGACCTTCTTGCCATAGAAATTCAGCAGTTCTTAAAAATAAGCGCGTTCTCATTTCCCAACGAACAACATTTGCCCATTGATTAATTAATAAAGGTAAATCTCTATATGATTGCACCCAACCTTTGTAAGTTGACCAAATAATTGCCTCACTTGTAGGACGAACAATTAGTTCCTCTTCTAATTTCGCATTTGGATCCACCATTAATTTTCCAGGACGTGATTCAT
>JBILST010000077.1:0-9144 GCA_044371865.1 Flavobacterium sp. | reverse complement strand
ATCAATATTATAACGACAATACGACTGCGACTATCTCGGCAGAAAAAACAAAAATCTACAGCATTTTTCTTCAAGATGAAATAAAATTGGCTTCAAAACATCATATTTTATTAGGTGCTCGATACGATTACAACAACAATCACGGCAATATTTTTACACCCAGAATTGCCTACAAATGGAATCCAACCGAAAATGATGTATTCCGAATTAATGCAGGAACTGGATTTCGAATCGTGAATTTATTTACCGAAGATCATGCAGCTTTAACTGGCTCAAGAGACGTAATAATTACCGAAGATTTAAAACCTGAAACTTCGTACAACATCAACTTGAATTATTTAAAGAAAATTAAATTTGAAAACGGCACTTTTATTGGCTTAGAAACTTCGGCATGGTACACCTATTTTAACAATCAAATTATTCCAGATTACGACACGAATCCCAACCAAATTATTTATTCGAACTTAAACGGATATGCACAAACGCTAGGAATTAGTGGTAATATCGATTTGGTGACGCCTTTTGGATTAAAAGCAATTCTTGGTTTTACGATTATGGAACCTAAAAATGTGCAAAACGGAGTGATTTCAACACCTGTTTTAACGGAAAAATACAGCACTAATTGGGCTATAACTTACGATATTCCAAAATGGTTTTTATCCATCGATTACACTGGGAATTTATATGGACCAATGCGATTGCCAATTTTAGGTAATTTAGACCCAAGGCCTGAGTACTCTCCTATTTGGAGTTTGCAAAACATACAATTTACTTATAAAAAATTTCGTAGTTTTGAACTTTATGGTGGTGTGAAAAATATTTTGAATTGGACGCCAAATAAAGGAACTCCATATTTAATAGCTGGAGCAGAAGATCCTTTTGGCGAAAATTTTGACGCAACTTATGTGTATGCGCCCAACCAAGGAATTAGAGGTTTTTTAGGAATTCGATATACTATTTTTTAATGCAACATTATCATTACATTTTCACTGGTTCAGGATTATCGGCTTTGATGACCGTTTATGAAATGCTTTTATCTGGAAAGTTTAGTGATAAATCTATTTTACTTATTGATGAAAATCCTAAAAAAGTAAACGATAGAACTTGGTGCTTTTGGGACGAAAACAATTTATTTGATGAAATTGCCTCAAAAAAATGGAATCAAGCTGTTTTTGCGAATGAAAAATTTAATCGCGTTTTAGAATTAACGCCGTATCAATACAAAAAAATTAATGGTTTAGATTTTTACGAATTAGTTTTCAAGAAAATTTCCGAACATAAAAACATCCATTTTCTAAATCAAAAAGTAGTCGATTTTAGCGAATTAGGCAATCATTGCATTGTAAAAACGGAACAAGAAACCTTCACTTGCAACAAAATTTTCAATTCGATTTATAATCCGGAAGTTGTAACATCACAAACTAAATTTCCTTTGATTCACCAACATTTTATAGGTTGGTTTATCAAAAGTAAAGAAGCTGTTTTTACTCCAAATTGCGCTACTTTCATGGATTTTTCGGTGGAACAAAAAGGTAATACGCGTTTCATGTATGTTTTACCAACATCTTCAACTGAAGCGTTGTTAGAATATACGTTGTTTTCAAGAGACTTACTTTCAAAAACAGCTTACGAAGCTGAAATAAAAAAATACATTGAAAATCTCGGAATAACCGAATACGAAATCCTCGAAAAAGAACAAGGCAATATTCCAATGACCTGTTATCCTTTTTGGAAACACAATACTAAAAACATCATCAATATTGGTTCGGCTGGCGGTTGGACAAAAGCT
This sequence comes from Flavobacterium sp., assembly GCA_044371865.1. GTDB lineage: Bacteria > Bacteroidota > Bacteroidia > Flavobacteriales > Flavobacteriaceae > Flavobacterium. The sequence continues at coordinate 7,355 of JBILST010000077.1, read as the reverse complement.
AGCACAGGTTATACTTTTAAAAGCGCATCCAAAAAATCAAAAGCTTTAGTTCAATTTCTAAAATCAGAATCTGACTTTACAAAATTTCATAAAAAAGATAAATTTTGGTTTTATGATTTATTGTTGTTGGATATTTTAAGTTCTAAAAACGAATTAGGTTCCAAAATATTTTCTTCGATGTTTAGAAGTGGGAATTCAACTGTGATTTTTAAATTTTTAGATGAAGAAACTTCTATTTGGGAAGATTTACAAGTCATTTGGAAATGTCCGAAAATGATATTTGTGAAAGCGCTTTTTGGAAGAATTTCGAAATAAGAGGAAACTATCAAATCATAACAAATCTTTATGAATTGGTATTCCATAACAAGCAAAAAACTTTGTAACTTTGCACTCGCTAACTTATAACAATACAAATTATGTATCCAGAAGAAATGGTAAAACCAATGCGCGCTGAATTAACAGAAGCTGGTTTTCAAGAATTATATAGCGCTGAAGCAGTAGAAAATGCTTTAAAAAATGAAGGAACAACATTAGTTGTCATTAATTCAGTTTGTGGTTGTGCAGCAAGAAATGCACGTCCGGGAGCAAAAATGAGTTTAGATGGTGCTAAAAAACCTTCACAATTAGTAACTGTTTTTGCAGGTGTTGATAAAGAAGCTGTAGATTCAGCGCGTCAACACATGTTTCCTTTTCCTCCCTCATCGCCATGTATGGCTTTGTTTAAAGATGGTGAATTAGTTCACATGTTAGAACGTCATCACATTGAAGGTCGTCCAGCGGAATTAATTGCTGAAAATTTAAAAGACGCTTACAACGAATATTGCTAAATAAATTTATACCACGCAACCTTTTGGTAATTTTGGAATCTTATTAAAAAGATTATGAAAATTATAATTCGAATTTTACTAGTGTCAATTCTATTGCTAAGTTTTCAATGTGATGAAAATGAATCAAATGTTACGGAAATTACACCCGAACAATTGATTGAAAAAAAACAAGAGATTCTTGATTATATTAACAGTTTTTCATGTACCAACATATCAAGTTGTAATTACATCGCTTTTGGAGCTAAGCCTTGTGGTGGTCCCAGAGAGTTTTTAACTTTTCCAAATACAGTAAATCAAACTACATTAGAAAACTTAGTTGATGAATATTACGAAATGGATCATCAATACAATATACAAACAGGAGCAATTTCTGATTGTATGGTAGTAAGTCCACCAAATAATATTGACTGTATAGACGGCGATTGTACAATTATAGACTAAAAATATAAGCATTATACTATGCTGGCATACAATAAAATCCATCAAAACATTGGTGGATTTTTATTTTATAGCTTACTTTTGCCCAAATTGGTTTTTACATGGAAAAAATTCTTTCATACCCACTTTCAATACTATACACGTTAGTTTTTTTTATTTGGCTGTTAATCTTTCATCCGATTCAATGGGTTTGTTTTAATTTATTTGGATACAATGCACACCGCATAAGTGTTGCTTATTTAAATCTTTGCTTAGTTAGAACAGCGCATTTACTTGGCACGACTTATCATATTGAAGGTATGGAAAATGTTCCTGAAAACAAACCTTTAATCATTGTTGCCAATCACCAAAGCTTACATGATATCACAACCATTATTTGGTTTTTACGAAAAGCACATCCTAAATTCATTAGTAAAATTGAACTAGGAAAAGGAATTCCGAGTGTTTCTTATAATTTACGCCATGGTGGTTCAGCTTTAATTGACCGAAAAGATCCAAAACAAGCGTTGCCTGAAATTAAAAAAGTAGCCGAATTAGTAAACAATAATAATTACTCCGTAGTGATTTTCCCAGAAGGAACACGAAGTAAAACGGGAACCCCTAAACCTTTCGCTGTGAATGGCTTGAAAATGTTATACAAGTTTGCACCTGATGCTTACTTCTTACCAATTACTATAAATAACTCGTGGAAAATGACTAAATTTGGTTCTTTTCCTCTTGGTTTAGGAACAAGATTAGATTTTACTATTCATAAACCAATGAAAATTTCGGAACATAAATTTGAAGAAATTTTCGAAAAAACAGAAACTATAATTACAAAACACATTAAAATATAACCCATGTCTATACAAAATGTACGATTAGAGGTGATGCAATTTTTAGAAAAGAAAGTGGATCATTTCGTGGAAGAATTCTTAATTCCGGTTGAAAAAATATGGCAACCTACAGATTTACTTCCTGACTCTTCAAAAGAAAACTTCCTAGAAGAAGTGAAAGAATTACGAGAAATTGCAAAAGATTTACCTTATGATTTCTGGGTTACTTTGGTTGGGGATACTATTACCGAAGAGGCATTACCTACTTATGAAACATGGTTAATGGATGTTGAAGGTGTTTGTCAAAAAGGTGAAAATGGCGACAATGGTTGGGCAAAATGGTTACGCCAATGGACAGGGGAAGAAAATCGTCATGGAGATGTTTTAAATAAATACCTGTATCTTTCTGGAAGAGTAAATATGCGTGAAGTGGAAATCACGACACACCATTTAATCAACGACGGTTTTGATCCTGGAACTGGAAGAGATCCTTATAAAAACTTTGTTTTTACAAGTTTTCAAGAATTAGCTACTTATGTTTCTCACAATCGTGTAGCGTTACTAGCTAAAAAATATGGCGATAAAAAACTACACAAAATGTGTAATTTAATTGCTGGAGACGAAATGCGTCATCACTTAGCCTATAGCGAATTTGTGAAACGTATTTTTGAAGTAGATCCTAGTGAAATGATGTTATCTTTTCAATACATGATGAAGAAAAAAATTACGATGCCTGCACATTTGATTAGAGAATCAGGAGAAAGTATTGGAACTGCTTTTGAAAAATTCTCAGAATCAGCACAGCGTTTAGGTGTTTACACAGCTATGGACTACGTAGATATTCTTCAGAAACTAAATGAAAAATGGGAAATTGAAAAAATATGTAATCTAACTGATGAAGCAGAAAAAGCGAGAGATTACCTATTGAAATTACCTACACGAATGGCAAAAATTTCAGAAAGATTGGTGGTGCCAGCAGAAACACAACTTTTCAAATGGGTTGAACCTGCTTTAATTAAATAAGCTAAAAAATTCCAAAATAAAAATTCCAAATTCTAAAATGAGTTTGGAATTTTTTATCTCAATTCAAATGATACTAATAAACAATACTATCCTATTTGTAAAAAAACAATTAGAAGATGCCGAAGGTGGTCACGATTGGTTTCACATTGAGCGTGTCTTTAAAAATGCATTATTAATTGCAGAAAATGAGGATTGTAATGTAACCGTTGTAAAATTGGGCGCTCTTTTACATGATATTGCAGATTCTAAATTTTATGATGGTGATGAAAAGATTGGTCCAAAAACAGCAAGAATTTTTTTGGAATCACAAAATGTTTCAGAAGACATCATTTCACATGTAATTGCCATCATTGAAAATATTTCGTTTAAAGGCGGAAATTTTGAGAAGAAATTTAATTCCAAAGAGTTAGAAATCGTGCAAGATGCAGATCGATTGGATGCAATTGGTGCGATTGGAATTGCACGCACTTTCAACTATGGCGGATTTAAAAATCGCCCATTATTCAATCCGAATATTCAGCCAAATTTGAATATGAGTAAAGAAGAATATAAAAACAGTGAATCGCCAACATTGAATCACTTTTACGAAAAGCTATTACTTTTAAAAGATAAAATGAATACCGAAACAGGTAAAGAAATAGCGCAAAAACGCCATGATTTTATAATTACTTTTTTAGCTCAATTTTATGCTGAGTGGGATGGTGAAATTTAGTTAGTAGTTTTGAATTAGTAAATAAAAAAAACAGTTTTCATTTCTGAAAACTGCTTTTTTATTTAAAATCTGTTTATTAATCTCTAAACTGAAATTGTAAACTTATTATACCACTCCTTGCGCTAACATAGCATCAGCAACTTTAACAAAGCCAGCAATATTTGCTCCTTTTACATAATCTACATAGCCATCTTCATTTGTTCCGTATTTTACACAAGATTCATGAATATCGCTCATGATTTTGAATAATCTTTGATCCACTTCTTCTGTAGTCCAACTTAAACGTAATGAGTTTTGCGACATTTCTAAACCAGATGTTGCTACTCCTCCAGCATTTGAAGCTTTTCCTGGAGCAAATAAGATTTTTGCTTTATGGAACTCTGCAATTGCTTCTGGTGTTGAAGGCATGTTAGCTCCTTCAGCAACACAAATACAACCGTTTTGTACTAGTGCTTTAGCTTCTTCTCCGTTTAACTCGTTTTGCGTTGCACAAGGTAATGCAATATCACCTTTTACTTCCCAAGGACGTTTTCCAGCTACAAATTTAGCATTTGGATATTTTGTTACATAGTCAGAAATTCTACCATAGTTTACATTTTTAATTTCCATGATGTAAGCTAATTTCTCAGTATCAATTCCATCAGCATCATAAATATATCCCGATGAATCTGAAGCGGTAACTACTTTTGCACCCAATTGAGTTGCTTTTTCAATTGCATATTGAGCCACATTTCCAGAACCAGAAACAATTACTGTTTTCCCTGCAAACGTAGTGTTTTTAGTTGCCAACATGCTTTGAGCAAAATATACTGTTCCATAACCCGTAGCTTCTGGACGAATTAATGAACCTCCAAAAGAAATTCCTTTACCCGTTAAAACTCCTGTAAACTCATTTCTTGTTTTTTTGTACTGACCAAACATGTAACCTACTTCTCTACCACCAACGCCGATATCTCCTGCAGGAACATCTGTGTCAGCTCCAATATGTTTAGCTAACTCTTGCATAAACGCTTGACAAAAACGCATAATTTCTGTATCTGATTTACCTTTAGGATCAAAGTTTGAACCTCCTTTTCCACCACCCATTGGTAATGTAGTCAAGCTGTTTTTAAACACTTGTTCAAAAGCTAAAAATTTCAAAATACTTAAATTAACGGATGGATGAAAACGTAAACCTCCTTTGTATGGTCCAATCGCCGAATTCATTTGAATACGATAACCTTTATTAATTCTTGTTTTACCTGCATCATCTATCCAAGCAACTCTAAACATAACTACTCTTTCAGGCTCTACCATTCGCTCTAAAAGCATTTTGTTATTGTATTTGTTGTTGTTCTCAATAAATGGAATTACTGCTTCAGCAACTTCATGTACTGCTTGTAAAAATTCAGGTTCGTTTGGATTTGTTTTTGCAACTTCTGCTACAAAGTCATTAATTTTTTGGATCATAATTGTTGTGTTGTTTTTGATGAATTATCAATAAAGTTAAAATTCGATTCAAAATTAAGTATTTTAACAATAAAAAATTATTAAATCATCAAAAAAATGATTGAAATTTTGGACGTCAAATAAAAACCCAGAAAAAAATCTGGGTTTTTATTATTCTAAAGTGTAATTTTTAATAGCTGCTTTTTCTTTCCTTTTCTACCTATAAAATAAACTGAATTTTTAGAAAGTGCTCCATCCGAAACCATAAATGGAACTTCATTAGCCTTGTCATCTAAAATTTCTTGAAAACTAAAATTTCCATCTGGAGTAATTCTTATCACATTAAGATTAGATCTTTTTGTGCTTGTTTGACCAAATTGAATTCTATCGTTACTCAATTTTTTTACTTTTTCTCCTGTGTTTATAAAAAAGTAAGTGTCGTTTCCTTTAATTGTAGATGTGTACGAAATATAAGAATCGTCTCCACCAGTTGATTGACGCTTGTTGATGTTTCTGGCCCAAATAATACTTCCATCGTTGGCTATTTTTGCACTTACAATATCGTCATAATGATATATATATGTCCAATATCCACCACCTCCATTTGGGTTCATGTGATAATTTGAAGTCATGTAATATTCTTCAGCATTGAAAACAATTTCATTTTGCTCTGTTATCAAAACACCTCTAAAAGATAAGTTTTTCAATTCTTTATCTTTACTTTTTCCATATTTATCAATTATAAATTGCTCCGTAAATGGATTGTATTTTGATTTACGAATTGCCAAAGAAATAGGGTCTAATTCAAAATAACTGATTCCTTTAAAACGATAATCTTTTCTATCAGAGTAAAAACCGATACATGTTAACTTATCTTGAAAAACAATCGTTTTTAATGACCCTGAAAAATGTTCATCGGTATCAAAAACTTGTGTTGCTTGACCTTCTTTGCTAATTCTTGTTAATTCATATTGATATTTTCCACCTTCTTTTTTCTTCTTTTTCTCCTCTGTAAAAACCTTTCCTAAAAGATACAGATTGTTACCATCTTTCGAAACATCAATATTTTCATATACAAACTTTTTATCTTTTATATCTCGTTTGAAATCATGATCAATTTTTTTGTTCAACTTGTTGTCAAACAAAAATACTTTGTGTGTTTCAGTATCTTTATCTTTAATATCGATTGTAATAGCAAATGCGGTTTTATCTTCATTAACCATAAAATTTGTTCCGTAATCACCATCTAATTGGTTAGCTCCAAACCAATGTACTTTTTTTATATCATTAACTGAAATTCTAAAAAGCTCTTTCTTTACAAAATTAAAATCAGTAATACTTGAGGTTAATGCTGAACAAACATAAGCTTTATCATTAGTGTTGTATACAAGATCAATTAAACTAACTTGATCTCCATTCATTATAACGCCTAAAATTGAACCTTGTTTTTCAGTTTCAGAGCGTTTCATTTCATATTCATATTCTTTAATTAATTTTAAATTAGAATCGTAATGTTCAAAATAATATCCAGCTCCAGATGAAAATAAACCTCCTGCATAACTTCTTACAATAAAAACACCATCGTTTCCGTCATCCTCTACTAAAACAATAGAAGAATGTTTGTATTCATCTTTAAAAACTTCACTTTTTATTATACTATTTGGGATTTCTTGTGCCTGTAAACCATTAATTGAAAGACTGATACATAAAATGGCTATAAATTTCTTCATACTATTATAAACTGTTTTAAATTATTTCCCTGGAAACGCTGCTTTTCTTTTTTCTAAAAATGCGGTAGTTCCTTCTTTAAAATCTTCGGTTCCAAAACTAGCACCAAAATTCTCAATTTCTACTTGGTATCCATTTACACCATCCATATAATTTGCATTTATAGCTTGAATTGCTTTTGCAATAGCAACACTAGAATTTTTAGTGATTTTAGTCGCAATTCCTTTAGCCAATTCTAATAATTCCGCTTGTGGAACAACATGGTTTACTAAACCGTAGTTTTTAGCGGTTTCGGCATCAATCATACCGGCAGTCATAATCATTTCCATGGCACGACCTTTTCCTACTAATTGTGCTAAACGTTGTGTTCCTCCATAACCTGGA
>JBILST010000306.1:0-2674 GCA_044371865.1 Flavobacterium sp. | reverse complement strand
GTTACCGTAGCCAGAAAAGATACTACTTCGATGATTACAATTATTACGTATTTGAATGGTGAATATCTTACTTCGTATTGGGCAGATGGTTTAATTATTTCAACTCCAACAGGCTCTACGGGTTATTCGCTTAGTTGTGGAGGTCCAGTACTAACTCCCAATGTTGAAAGTTTGGTTATTACTCCAATGGCACCACACAATTTAAATGCAAGACCTTTAGTAATTCCAGATGACATGGAAATAGAACTTAGAATTTCGGGCAGAGAAGAACAGTTTTTAATTTCGTTAGATTCCAGAATTTCTGCAGTTTCAAAAGAGACAATTGTGAAAATTAAAAAATCTTCCTTCACCATTTCAATCATTGAATTTAAAGAAGAGTCCTTTCTAAATACAATACGAAAAAAATTACTTTGGGGTGAAGACAAAAGAAATTAACATTCTATTTATATCGATTTTCATTTTTTAACGTTTTTAGCTATTCAAACAACAACAAAAAAATCCTTTATAATAGGGATAAGTAGTCATTATTGTTATATTTGCAAACTATTTTAAAAAATGAAGTACTTTTTTTTATATATATCATTGATTATCTGCGGGTTCAACACGTATGCTCAAATAAACGAATTAGGCGTATTTGTTGGCGGTATAAACTATATAGGTGACGTTGGCCCTACCAAATATATAGCGCCAAACGAATCGGCATTTGGAATTCTATACAAATGGAACAAAAGCCCTAGACATGCTTATCGTTTTTCATATACACAAGGAAATTTAAGCTCAAAAGATATTGACAGTGATGTTCCTAGTAGAAATCTAAGAGGCGTTTCATTTGAAAACAGTGTAAAAGAATTTTCTGCGGGATTAGAGTTTAATTTCCTTGATTTTGATTTACATGATTCTAAATCAAAAGTTACTCCTTATGTTTACAGTGGCATTAGTTACTTTATCTATGATGAAATTTTTATTATAGACAAAACAAGCCGAATCGATTACCAAAGTAGTGCGGCATCTATACCAATGGTTATTGGAGTAAAAGGAAGGTTTTTAGAGAAATTTATTATTGGAGCTGAAGTAGGCGTTAGATATACTTTTACCGATAATTTAGACGGAAGTAATCCAAAGAATGACAACTTTGAAACCTTGCGATTTGGGAATTTAAACAGTAATGATTGGTATGTATTTACCGGTTTAACATTAACATATACATTTGGGAAAAACCCATGTTTTTGCGGAGAATAAATGATGGAACTAGTTCAACAAATAAATACTTCAACCTTACCAAAACATTTGGCCATAATCATGGACGGAAATGGAAGGTGGGCAAAACAAAAAGGTTTAATTAGAGCTTTAGGGCATGAAAGTGGAACTAAATCTGTTAAAGTTACTGTAGAAACTTGTGCTAAATTAGGAATTGAAAACCTTACACTTTATGCTTTTTCAACTGAAAACTGGAACCGACCAAAATTAGAAGTTGAAACGTTAATGAAATTATTAATCTCTTCTTTAAAGAAAGAAATTAAAACATTACAAGCCAATAACATTAAATTAAATGCTATTGGAAATTTAACAAATTTACCGCTAAAAGTACAAAAAGAATTACAAGAAGTAATTGACAAAACTTCTGAAAACACTAGGATGACGCTAACTTTAGCACTAAGTTATGGTGCTAGAGAAGAGCTTATTCAAGCTGTTAAAAAAATTTCCAACAAAGTTAAAAATAATATAATTTCTGAAGAGGCTATTGACGAATCAATTATTAATCAGCATCTTTACACACACAATTTACCTGATGTAGATTTAGTAATCAGAACAAGTGGCGAACACAGAATAAGTAATTTTCTATTATGGCAGATTGCTTATGCTGAATTTTATTTCACCGATGTGCTTTGGCCTGACTTTACAGAAAACAATTTGTATGAAGCAATTATTAGTTATCAAAAAAGAGAACGCCGATTTGGAAAAACAAGCGAACAAATTATACCCGAAAAAAATGTTTAAAAAAGGAATACAATTACTTTCAATATTCATCGTATTAACTAGCACTTCAATTTTTGCTCAAGAAACAAAACTAGAGACTGGCAAAGAATATTTCTTAGCTAAAATTGATGTAACTGGAAAAATAAGTTACAATGAACAAACCATAACTACGTTTACTGGATTGGAAAAAGGACAACAATTAATTGTTCCTGGTCAAGACATTAGTAATGCTATTAAAAAATTGTGGAAATTAGGTTTGTTCTCTGATGTAAACTTTTATGTAAATAAAATTGAAGGCGATAGTATCTTTTTAGAACTAAACATTAACGAACTTCCTAAACTATCTGACATTAAAATACAAGGAGTTAAAAAAGGGAAAATAGAAGAATTAATTAAAGAAACCGATTTAAAAAAAGGAAAAATAGTTAACGAAAATTTAATTACTACTACCAAAAATTACATCGAAAACAAATATAAAAAAGAAGGCTTTTACCAAACAAAAGTGGTTATTAACACTATACCAGACAGTTTAGATACTGAAGTTAAAATGGTTGTTAATATTGATAAAGGTGACAAAGTAAAAGTAAAAAGCATTGAATTTGAAGGCAATAACCAAATCAGTGATGCCAAACTTAAAAATGCATTTAAAAACACTAAACAGCGAAATCCAATTCGTATTTTCAAGAAATCGAAATAC
>JBILST010000088.1:0-8471 GCA_044371865.1 Flavobacterium sp. | reverse complement strand
GCTACATAATTAATTTCAATATTTAATATACCTCTCGAAAATATTCCTAGAAAAAAATCATACCAGCTTGTATGTGGAACGGCAATAATAATACACTTTTTTACAACTGGAGTAATTGTTCCAACTACTTTCCAACCAAAAATTGTACAGAAAATAAATTTGTATATAATTTGTTTCATAGGATTGAATTTGATGCAAAAATAAAATTATATTTACGATTACAAACAAAGTTACATGATTAAGCGCTTATTGAGTTTTTTACTTCCTGTAAAAATTCATCAAAAAAAATCGGTTTATAGTAAAAATCTTGAGGTTACTTGGAATAATGGTTATTTGGTTTTAGATTCTGAAAACACTAATTATTCGTATGGAAGTTTACAAAGGGTTTTGAAAAAAGGATTAAAATATATTGGTTATGAAAGAATTAGAGGGTTTCAATCTATTTTAGTGCTAGGTGTTGCTGGTGGAAGTGTAATTGAAACTTTGAAAAAAGAAATTAAATTTGATGGGATAATTACGGGTGTAGAAATTGATCCTGTTGTAGTAGAATTGGCAACAAAATATTTTGGATTGGGAAAATATAATAATGTTTCAATTGTTATTGATGATGCCTTTGAGTTTGCTTTGAAGACCAAAGAAAAATATGATTTAATTATTATAGATGTTTTTCAAGATACTACGATGCCTAATTTTTTATTTGAAGATTTTTTTATCAATAGAATTAATTTTTTACTTAATGTAAATGGTTTTATATTATTCAATACTATGGTTTTAACCAAAAATGATACTGAAAGGAATTTTGCTTATAGAAATAAATTTGACTGTAATTATTCTGTTCGTTTATATCCCAAAATTGAAGAACACAACGAATTATTTACTATTAAAAAATTAAACTGATGAACTTTTTTGAAAAATTATTAGTGGGTAATGTTGGACATAATTATATTCCAAAATACAATCCAATTCAAAAACGAATTCTAAATATTAAATCCATTTGGAATAATGATCATCAAGATGATAACGGAATTGAAAAATTAGTTCGCTTATTTCTATCCTCCTCTCAGCTATTGTTTCCTGGTATTTACATAAAATACTTTGTAGGCAAAATTGGCCATGAATATCAGGATTTAGCCATAGATTTATATGTCTTAGCTAAAGTTATATTCCCTTTTTTAATTCTTATGAATGGTTGGCAAAGTAATGATTACATCATTTGGATATTGGTTTTTGTCTTATTAGAAACTGTATTGTATATCCCTACTTTGATTTTTGCTTCTGATTTATTTTCGAGACCTCGTTCCTACAAACGTTCGATGCTTCTTCTTTTCTTTAATTACATTGAAATAGTGGTTTCTTTCGCGGTTTTATATACGTTAGGAGAAAACATGAACAAACCTTTCGAACATTGGTTTGACTCAGTGTATTTTAGTGTAATTAGTTCTAATTCAATTGGCTATGGCGATTATTATCCTGTAACTACTTTTGGTAAAATTTTAGTTAGCTTACAAGCTATGTTTTTTTTATCATTTGTAATTTTATTCTTGAATTTCTTTTCAACAAAAATAAAAAGTAAAGGATATTTTGATGATGATGTCTAATTATTTAATAAAATTCTAGCTTTCTCTAAATCTTCAGGCGTGTCAATTCCAATGCTACCATGAGTTGTTTCTACCATCTTAATACGTTTTCCATATTCTAAATAGCGAAGTTGTTCTAATTTTTCCGATGCTTCTAACGATAACATTGGTAAACGATAAAAATCCATCAAAGCTTCTTTTCTAAAAGCGTAAATTCCGATGTGTTTCATGTAACGAACACCTACATTTTCTTCCCTTGGGAATGGAATCACTGAACGTGAAAAGTACAAGGCAAAACCTTGTTGATCTGTAATCACTTTTACATTATTCGGATTATTAATATCTTCATTATCAGTAATTTGAAACATCAACGAACCTAAATCAACTTTCTTTTCAGTATCTTTTTTAAATACTTCGATTAATTCTTCTAAAGGTTTTTTATTGATAAAAGGTTCATCACCTTGCACGTTAATTACAACATCAACATCCATATTTTCAACAGCTTCTGCAATTCTATCGCTTCCACTTTCATGTTCTTTTACCGACATGATGGCTTTTCCTCCATTTGAAATAATTTCATTGTAAATCAAATCAGAGTCCGTAACCACAAAAACATCATCAAACAAATTGGTTGAAATAGCCGCTTCATAGGTTCTAAGAATGACCGTTTTACCTCCCAAATCTTGCATTAACTTTGCAGGGAAACGAGTGGAAGCATATCGAGCAGGAATTACAGCTATTATTTTCATGGTTGATTTATTTTGATTACAAAAGTATTAATTTTCGAAAAACTCATCTTTAAATCCGATTAAATATAATTTTTCTTCGGCACGTGTGATGGCGGTGTATAACCATCGAACATAATCAACATCGATTCCATCAGGTAAATAAGGTTGTTCTATAAAAACAGTTTTCCATTGTCCACCTTGCGATTTATGACACGTTATGGCATAAGAAAATTTCACCTGAAGTGCATTGAAATAAGGATTTTCTTTTACTTTCTGCAATTTTTTATATTGCTGGCGTTCTTCTTCATAATCTAATAAAACTTCTTGGTATAACTTATTAGATTCTTCGTATGTCAACGAAGGGGATTCACTCATAATGGTATCTAACATCAAAACTGTATCAAACGGAATTTGATTTGGATAATCGACCATTCTAATTTTCACAGTAGCAAATTTGAATCCGTATAATTCTTGAATTTTTCTGATTTCTAAAATTTCAATGATATCACCATTGGCAATAAACCCTGCTTCTGATTCTTCTTTTAACCAGAAATAGTTATTTTTGACCACCATCATATAATCTCCAGTTGAAATTTCACTTTCTTTAGATAAAATAGAAGTTCTGATTTGTTGATTGTATTGATTGGCTCTTTTATTTGAACGCAAAATAAAAACAGTATCTTCTATACTATAATTATCATACGCCTGATGAATCGCATCTTGAATATCATAGCCATCTTGCAAACGAACGATGTCTTTAAATCCTTTTAATTTGAATTGAAACGTGTCTATAAAATGGGAATTTAACAATTCTCGTAATTCGGTAGCATTAAATAAAATTCCAGAATGTTCCGCTTGACGCATGACTTCATCTAATTCAATATGATGTACATTTTTTTGATAGTTTAGCGAAAGTGAATTAATATCCAAAGCGGGGCTTATACTCATATTTACTGGTGGAAGCTGCGCGGTATCCCCTATTAGTAATAACTTGCAATTTTTTCCAGCATCCACATAAAAAAATAAATCATCTAATAAAGATCCGTTTTCATATAATTTGGAATCTTGATTGGTGTCAGAAATCATAGAGGACTCATCTACGATGAAAAGAGTGTTTTTGAATTTATTTTGTTGCAAGGTAAAACTAACACCACCTGTTTTGTTTTTTTTGGGAAAATAGATTCTTTTGTGAATTGTATGTGCAGGCTTACCTGAGTAATTACTTATAACTTTTGCTGCTCTCCCTGTTGGAGCCAAAAGTACAGCTTTCATATCAACATCGCCTAAATTATTAATTACTGAAGAAATTATGGTTGTTTTACCTGTTCCGGCATAACCTTTGAGAACAAAAATTGAATCCGAAGTTGAATTCAAAAGAAAATCTGAAATTTTCTGAAAAAAAACATCTTGTTTTAGAGTAGGTTGATGCGGAAAATTATCTCGTAATAATTTGTAAAACAGCTTATAAGTCATAAAAAAAGATTTGGCCAATATTAATTTTTCAAATATACAGATGATTTTTACAAGAAATTCTTTTGAGAAGAAAAAAAAATTGTAGATTTGCGTACCTATTTAACTAAAAATAAATTAATCAAATGTTAGAAATTGCTATTTATTTAGTCGTATTAATTGTTTTAATCTTAGTAATGGTTAAACTAATTGATAAATTTGTTACCCCAGGAAACAAAATGATTTTCACTCTATTATTATGGGGAATTTCCTTATTTCTTGGTTATTTAATTTATGCATCTATAATGAAACCTATAGAGTTCATGCATGAAAAAGAAGCGCGATATGAAACGGCTGTAAAGACCATGTTAGATATCAAAAAATTACAAACTGGTTATAAATCTGTAAATGGTAAATTTGCAGATACATTTGAAGAGTTGATTCAATTTGTTGAAAACGGACAATTCGAAATTGTTTCAAGAAGAGATACTGCTGTAATTGATGCTGCTAAAAATGCTGCATTTGGTATTAAAGTTGGTGCTGATGGTGTTGGTGGATTTTTTAAAGACGAGGTTGTTATTACAAAATTAGGTTCAGTTTCTGTAAAAGACTCTTTATTTAAAAATTCTAATCGTTACAAAAAATTAAACATGGTAAAAGTTGGTGATGTTGAAGTTCCTGTAGTAATGAAAACTGCAGTTGTTTCTAGAAATGACATGAATATTTCAGTATTCCAAGCTATTATTGATAAAAATGCTTTATTAAAAGATTTAGATCAAGAATTGGTTAAACAAGAAAATAAAGTAGAATCTATTGATGAAATCAATGGTCCTCAAATTATTTTAGGTTCACTAGAAGAAGTAACTCTTACTGGAAACTGGCCAAAAAAATATGGTAATAACGAATAACGACATTACTCAAAAAACATATAAAAAGTTGTCCATTCAGGTTTCCTTGAGTGGACTTTCTTTTTGTGTCTTTGATTTAATTTCAAATAAAGTAATTACAACAAATTCAATTACTTTTGAAAAAAACAAAGTGGTTGAAGAACAATTGTGGCGAACTTTTGTAGATTATCCTATCCTAACTAAATCATATGATGAAATTATGATTGTTCATGATAATAATCTAAACACTTTTGTACCTACTTCTCTATTTGATGTAAATTTTTTAGCGAGTTACCTACAATATAATACTAAAGTTTTTGAAACTGATTATTTTACCTCAGATGTTATTTTTCCTTATGAAATAAATAATATTTATGTTCCTTTTGTGAATATTAATAATTTCCTGTTAGATCAATTCGAAACTTTTGAATATCAAAATTCGAATTCTATTTTAGTAAAACAGTTACTTGATTATTCTAAAAATAACGATGAAAAGCAAGTTTTTGTTCATCTTCAAAAGGAATATTTTGAAATAGTTGTAGTTAGAAATCAACAATTGATTCTTTTTAATTCATTTCAATACAACACCCCAGAAGATTTTATTTATTACCTTCTTTTCACTTGCGAACAGCTACAATTAAATCCAGAAACCATTTGGGTTCATATGTTAGGAAGTTGTTCAGAAGATGATGCTTACTTTAAAATTGCCTTTAAATACATAAGAAATTGCACTTTATTAGAGGTAACTAACAAGGCTTCTTTGATAGATGTTACTCCAACTGCTTTAAGAAATCACTTTATATTATACAATTCATGAGAATTATCTCCGGAAAACACAAAGGGCGTAGATTAGTTGCACCTAAAAATTTACCTGTTCGTCCAACAACCGATATGTGTAAAGAATCGTTATTTAATATTTTAAATAATTATTTTAATTTACATGGATTGAAAGTACTCGATTTATTTGCTGGAACTGGGAATATCAGCTATGAATTTGCTTCTCGTGGTGCTGGACCGATAACCAGTGTAGATGGTGACATGGGTTGTGTTAATTTTATTAAAAAAACTTCAACTGATTTAGATTTAGATATCAGCGTTATTAAAAGTGATGTGTTTAAATTCTTGGAAAAAAGCAAAGCGAGTTATGAAATTATTTTTGCTGATCCACCTTATGATTTAGGTCAGGAAAATTTTGAAAAAATCATTCAACTTATTTTTGAAAACGAAATTTTAGACGAAGAAGGCATGTTGATTGTTGAACATTCCAAGCATACTAAACTAGAACACCTAACAAATTTCTCATTCTCTAAAAGTTATGGTGGTTCTGTTTTTTCTTTTTACGAATTTGAAAGTGACGAAGAAGAAGATATTGAAGAGGAAGACGAAGGATAAAATCTTCAAAAATAAAAAAGCAGACCTATAAGCCGGATTCTGTCCCCGATAATCGGAGCCTTATCATTTATCTAGACTATACATTACTATATAGCTCAAGCTGTCTACCCTTCAACATCGGACGAGTCGCCCTTATTCTGATTACTCAGAAACTGCTGATATACTTGACATTTCACCGCATAGAGTTTACCTGGTTTCACTACAGCATTATCTGTACATACTTTCTGTTGCACTGGTCCTCATTCGCCGAAACGAACGGATGGGCGTTACCCACTATGCTACTCTTTGGTGTCCGGACTTTCCTCCCATGCATTCACACGGACGATAAGGCGGTCTGCGGTGCAAATGTACCAATTACGAATTAAAAATTACGAATTAATACCAACTTTTAAACATTTAAACTTTAAAACATTTAAACTTTTACTTACATTTGTGATTCAATAGAATTTATGGAACAATTTATAGTATCAGCTCGTAAATACCGTCCGCAAACATTTAAAGATGTTGTGGGACAACAGGCTATTACCAATACTTTGTTGAATGCTATAGAAACCAATCACTTAGCACAAGCTTTATTGTTTACTGGACCTCGTGGTGTGGGAAAAACAACTTGTGCACGAATTTTAGCTCGAAAAATTAATCAAGAAGGTTATGATGATCCTTACGAAGATTTTTCGTTTAATGTTTTTGAATTAGATGCCGCTTCAAACAATGGTGTAGATGATATTAGAAGTATTATTGACCAAGTAAGAATACCTCCGCAAACTGGAAAATATAAAGTTTATATTATTGACGAGGTGCACATGCTTTCGCAAGCTGCTTTTAATGCTTTCCTTAAAACATTAGAAGAACCGCCTAAACATGCTATTTTTATTTTAGCGACTACGGAGAAGCATAAAATTATTCCAACTATTTTATCGCGTTGTCAAATATTTGATTTCAAAAGAATTACGGTTAAAGATGCCAAAGAACATTTAGCTGAAATAGCAAATGAACAAGGGGTTGTTTTTGAAGATGATGCCTTACACATTATTGCTCAAAAGGCAGATGGTGCAATGCGTGATGCTTTGTCAATTTTTGACAGAGTGGTTTCGTATTGTGGAAAAAACCTAACCAGACAAGCCGTTACCGAAAATTTAAACGTATTAGATTTTGAATATTACATCCGAATTACTGACTTAATATTAGAAAATAAAATTCCCGATTTATTAGTTGCTTACAATGATATTTTAGCAAAAGGTTTTGATGGTCATCATTTTATTGCCGGTTTGGCTTCGCATTTTAGAGATTTATTAGTCTGTAAAAATCCAGCTACTTTATCGCTGTTAGAAGCTGGAGAACAAGCACAAGCCTTATATGCAGCCCAATCACACAAAGCAATGCACGATTTCTTGATAAAAGGAATTGAATTGGCAAACGAATGCGATTTAAAATTTAAAGTCAGTCAAAATCAACGACTCTTAGTTGAACTTTGTTTGATGCAATTAGCCTCTATCACTTTTGATGGAGAAAAAAAAAAGTAGCTAAATTTATTATTCCGGCTACTTATTATAAGAACAACTCCTACTCTATCACTGAAGTTCCATTGGTTAAAGTTCAAATTCCAACGGAGGAATCAAAACCTATTGTTGTTGCTGAAACAGTTGTAAACGAACCTATAATTACTGAAACTCCGGTAACACAAAAAGAAGTAGCAACTCCAATTGTTCCAGAAATTCCAAAACCAGTTCTTACCAATTTAAATCCGACAGGAACAAAAGTTTCGGCACTTTCTTTAGCGAGTATAAAGGCTAAAAAAGACTTAGAAGCTCAACAAAATCAGCACCAAAAACACAAAGAAGAATTACCTTCGGAAATATTTAATGAAACTGATATGTTGTTACAATGGAATAAATTTGCTCAAAAAATGACAGATGCAGGTAAACGCTTGATGGCAACTTACATGCAAATGAACGATCCTTCATTAAGCGGCACAACCATTACTCTAGAACTTCCAAATCAAAGTACAAAAGAAGAATTTTTAACAGGATGTCATGAATTAATAGGTTATTTAAGAGGAAAATTACACAACCACGATATTACCATTGAAGTTGTTGTAAATGAAACGGTTGAAAACAAATATGCTTTTACGCCTCAAGAAAAATTTGAACGTTTAAAACAAATTAATCCTACAATAGAATTATTGCGAAAAACGTTTGATTTGGATGTTTAAAAGATAAAACATACTCTGTTAATATTCTATAGAACAATACATTAAATCAGAAATAACCTTGAATATTTATTTCTTTTGTAGTGATATCTTCACTATAAAAGAAAAACACTATATTTATAAAGTTATATTTCTAAATTTATTTAAAATAAGCCCAAACAAATCAACTCATATATGGGGGAAAATCATTTTAAGAATCTTTTATTAGAACAGACTAAAGACCTCATTT
>JBILST010000324.1:0-2682 GCA_044371865.1 Flavobacterium sp. | reverse complement strand
TTTCAATCCTGCAGGACCATCAGTAGCTGTTGGAGGAGCCATTTCAGGAATGGTTACAGGTACTAATTATACTGTTTCAGCATCAAATGGAAGTTGTACTTCAGTTCCATCTGCTAACATAATAATTAATGCACAACCTGTAACTCCAGTTTTAAATTACACTGTAACCAATACGGTTTGTGATGGAAGTACATTAAACTTTGCATTAAATAGTAATGTACCAAATACATTTTATAGCTGGAGTGCAACGGTATCGAATATTTCAGGATTTTATAGCACTACCACAAATGGAGATGAATCCAATATAAACAATGTAGTGGCTCTTACCAATCCAGAAGCAATAGGCACCATTACCATGGTGATTATCCCACGAGCAAGCGGATGTTATGGAACACCACAAACGGTTATTATCACTGTTAATCCTATTCCAGTAGTTGAGAGTGTAAGTGTTGCAGATAACTCAGTTTGTTCGGCAACAAATGCTACGAATAATGTACATGTTGATATTGTAGGTAACATTAGTGGTATTACGTATACTTGGACAGCTATTACAAGTGGTGTAAATGTTATAGGAGGTCCTACATCAGGAACAATAACTGCAACTTCAACTACCGCTTCGCTTGATTTACGAGTAATAACGAGTAATCCATTAGTGGCAGGTACTATTTATTTTGTAGTTACTCCAGTTCGTAATGGATGTGCAGGTAACCCAATGACAAGTGGAATAGTTACCGTTAATCCAAATCCAGGATTACCGATTCCATCGCCAATAAAAACAATTTGTAGTGGTAATAGTACAGATTTAATTGTTGATGTTTCTCCACTTATTACAGGGACACAATTGACATGGGAAGTATTAACGGTTGTAAATGTAACAGGAGCAACACCAGGAACGGGAGTGGCACCAGTAACAATTAATGATGTTTTAACAGCGACAACTAATGCCCAAGGTTATGTTATCTACCGAGTACGATCTACTTTAGGAGATTGTCAAGGTGGTTACACAGATTATCGAGTGAATGTAAACCCATCACCTCGACCAGTATTAACTGATGGAAACATTTGTATCACTGCAACAGGCGAAGTGTATCAGACTTATACATTAAATTCAGGTTTAAACGATGTAGATTATGATTTTGAATGGTTTGACAGTAATGGTGATATTATCCCAGGAGCAACCAATTCAACATTAGTAGTAGATGCAGCTGGGACTTATAGTGTTATAGCAACTAATTGGTTAACAGGATGTTCTTCAGATCCATTATTGGCAAGTGCTACCGCAACGGTTACCGCTACAACACCAGCTACAGTAATGACAGTAGTTCAGAGTGAGTATTTTAGTGATAATGCAACTATCACAGTAAACGTAACAGGAGGTTCAGGAACGTTATTGTATTCAATAGATGAAGGTTCGTTCCAATCGTCAAATGTATTTACAGGAGTTAGTGCTGGAGAACATTTAGTTACAGTTATTGATACAGAAGGATGTACTTATATGACACAAGAAGTATTGATAATAGATTATCCAACTTATTTCACACCAAATGGAGATGGAATCAACGATACATGGAATATCATTGGACTAAATCAAGCGGATGCTAAGTTATACATCTTTGATCGTTATGGTAAATTGCTAAAACAACTTAGCGCAACACAAGGAAGCGAAGGTTGGGATGGAACATACAATCAAGCAGAATTACCATCAACAGATTATTGGTTTACATTAGATTATACAGAAAATGGAGTTGCTAAACAGTTTAAAGCGCATTTCTCTTTAAATCGATAGAAATTGAATCCATATAATTTAAGCGGTACATTTATTTGTACCGCTTTTTTTTATCTAAATTCTTTTCTAAATTCATTTGCAGAAATAGATATTTAGAAAAGAATTTAGAAATTAAAGCTATAAATAAGACAATAAAATACCCTCAAATAGTATTTAACTTTTTGAGGGTGTCTTTATGATGTAATTAAAATTAAATTATCCTTTGTTATATTGAAGAATTGCTTCCTTTAAAATTTGAACAGATTTTATTAAATCATCTTTCTTTAATACATAAGCGATACGAACTTCGTCTAAGCCTATATTTGGTGTAGAATAAAATCCTGCAGCAGGAGCTACCATAACAGTTTCACCATTTAAGTCATAAGATTCTAATAACCATTGAGCAAACTTATCAGCATTATCAATTGGTAATTTAGCAATGCAATAGAAAGCTCCTTTTGGGGTTGCTACTTTTACACCTTCAATTTTGTTTAATTCAGAAATCAAAGTATCTCTACGATCCTTATATTCAGAAATTACATCATCAAAATAACTTTGTGGCGTTTCTAATGCAGCTTCACTCGCAATTTGAGCATATGTAGGAGGACTTAAACGAGCTTGAGCAAATTTCATGGCAGTTGCCATTACTTCTTTGTTTTTTGAAACAATACACCCAATACGCGCTCCACACATACTGTAACGTTTGGATACAGAGTCAATCATAATTGCATGTTCTTCTAATCCAGGAACATTCATTACAGAATAATGTTTGTCTCCATCGTAGATGAATTCACGATATACTTCATCAGCAATTAAAAACAAATCATGTTTTTTAACAATTTCAGCTAATTTTAAAATTTCTTCTTGTGAATATAAATAACCTGTTGGATTACCAGGATTACATATTAAAATTGCTT
>JBILST010000305.1:0-2686 GCA_044371865.1 Flavobacterium sp. | reverse complement strand
CGGGAATTCGCGTTAGTAAATTGAGTAAATCTTCTTCTTCTAAATCGGTAACTTCATCGGCTAAGGGTTGCGAATTGTAGCTTACATCTTCTAAATACAAATTAAAGTTGATGTTCTTTTTAATTTGTAATAAACAATTGTTCACCGTTATTTTTCGTGCCCAACCTTCAAATGCCAAGTCTTCTTTCAATTGATCGATTTTTGTAAATATGGTAAAAAAAGCATCGGCCAATACTTCTTCAATTTCTTCCTCCTTTTTTAAATACCGTTTACACAAACGATAGAGTTTTGGTGCCATAATTTCATACACCAAGCGTTGCGCTTCGCGGTGTTGTTTTCGGCAGCCTTGTATGTGTTTTACATCCATTGGTAAACTTGCTTTTTTATATAGAGCAGAAAAGTTGGTAAAAGGTTGGGAAGGAAATTGTTTTTTTCTAAATATAGGAATTAAACTAATAATTTTATCAAAAATCATATTTATATTTGTGCAACAATTTATACAAAATTCTATGAAGAAGATTTATTCCTTTTTGTTCCTTTTTATTTCTATTCAATTTTATGGTCAATGGGTGGATCTTAATACTGGTATTAATGATGATTTAAGAGGAGTTGTTTTTCTTCAAAATAATGGAATTATAGCTGGAGACAATGGGTTGTACTTCACAACTAATGGCGGTGTAGGGTCAACAAGTTGGACTAGATTTGAGATTACAGATAACCCTGCTATTTCTGATGTATACGAGAATACTAAATTTACTCATTGTTATAGTAAAACAGATAATTCAACAAGTAGCGGAGATGTATATGCATGTGGAGTAGATATGTCAAGTAATTTAGCGGTTATTTTTAAGGTTAGTTTACCTTCATTAAACTATGAACTCAAATATTATGGTGGGTTAACGGGGAAACTTAATAAAATAGACTATCATAAGTCTAATCAAATGTTTATGGCTGTTGGAGATAATGGAATAATTATTGAATTCAATGAGTCAATAGTTAGAATTATTAATTCGAATATTACTGAGGATTTAAATTCAGTTACATCAAATTTGGGGAGTGATTATATAATTGCATCTGATAATAAATTATGGCGAGTTACAACATTTATAGGTAATTTAAATAATCTTCTTCAAATTAACACGAGTACGGTTAATAAGGATGTTTGGAAAGTTAATGATGAATTTTATTCTGTTGGGGCTAATGATTATACCTACACTTCTTATACCTCAAGTTCTTCAAATATGAGTACTTGTTTAAATTTTATGCCATTAGTAAATCTAAATTCAATTTTTGTTTCTGGGAGTACTAGATTTGTTGGAACTGATAATGGAATTTATAAAAGTGGAGGTAGCAGTATTTTTTTTTCTAACAGCTATCTAGAATTACAACCAACCTCTGAGAATTTTATAATTAATGAGTTTTGGAAGCAATCCTCAAGTTCAATAATTTATGCTTGTGGAAATAATGGAACAATATTAAAAACTTCCAATAACGGAGGAATTACAAAGCCATTTGCAAAAATTTTAACTGAAGGGAATTGTATAAACAATCCAACTCAATTCAGTTCTATAACTGGAAATGTTGTTTCTGTTCAATGGTATGCGAATGGTCAGCTATTATATTCTGGATCGCCTACGACTTTTAATCATACATTTAATACAATTGGCACTTATTTGATTACACTTACAGTTCAGAATTCTGCTGGTGAACAAACAACTGTTTCTAAAACAATTTATATACAGCCAATACCTGAGATTGATAAAAATGTAGCCTTAAGTGATAATATTCTTTGTAAAGAAGAAGCTATTCAAATTGAAATTGAAAATACTGAGATTAATGTTAAATATGTTCTTAGAAAAGAAGATGTTGCAAATTCCAATTTTGGAGAAAGCATTTCAGGTAATGGTGGTACATTAACTTTTAGTACTTCATTAATTAATGAAACTGGATTTTATTATATTGATGCTGTCAATACTTTGGCTAATTGTAGCAGACGTTTTACAGATAATTTTTTAATCACTGTAGAAAAAACCAAAGCTGATTTCCACTATGATTTAATAAATGCACATTATAACGAACAAATTAATTTTTATGATAAGAGTATTGAAGCTCATAATTTTCTTTGGGAAATTGAACTAGATGGCATAAGTCAAAGCTATAACATTCCAAATTTTAATGCTAATTTTAATACATCAGGACAAACAGGTGTAGATTTAACGGTATGGTCTAATAATGATTGTTATGACAACATTAACACACTTGGTCCAAATATTGTATCAACACCAACAAATCAAAATGATTGTTTTTTACTTATTAAAGATGGTGAAGATTTACCTTGGCCAGGATATTACAATTTTGATATTAGACAAACAAAACAAAGTATAGATGGATTTTTAACATGTGGAGCTTACAATAATGAAGTTTTTAATTCTACTTATGGTGTTACAAAGAGCTTAATGAATAAAAAAGGGGGATATTTATCTAAATATGATAAAGATGGGTTGTTAAAATGGATGGTTTATACAGTTAATGAAACACCCTTAGCAACAAACGATAATTCCATTTTATCTTGTGTTGAAGATCAAAATGGAGATATTTACATTTCGGGAATTTCTTCTGGAATATTCTACGATAACGCTGGAAATGAAATCAATTTATCTCAAAACGGACAAGTTTCAATGACGGT
>JBILST010000089.1:0-8378 GCA_044371865.1 Flavobacterium sp. | reverse complement strand
AGTGTTCAGTAAGCAGAATTAGTAGGCAGAAAATAAATTATTGTTAATTCGTTTAACTGTTAAATTGTTTATTTGTTTATTTGTACCTTAATGTCTTTTAAACTCATAACCTTTTAAACTCATAACCACACTATGAAGCTTAGAGCAGAAAATTTAGTTAAAACCTATAAAAAAAGAAGTGTAGTAAAAGGAATTTCCGTGGAAGTTAACCAAGGGGAAATCGTAGGTTTATTAGGTCCAAACGGAGCTGGAAAAACCACCTCATTCTACATGATTGTAGGTTTAGTAAAACCAAATAGCGGTAATATTTATTTAGATGATATGGATATTACCAACTTCCCAATGTACAAACGTGCACAAAACGGGATTGGCTATCTGGCTCAAGAAGCTTCTGTTTTTAGAAAATTAAGTATCGAAGATAATATATTGAGTGTTTTGCAATTGACATCACTTTCTAAAGAAGCGCAAGAAGCTAAAATGGAAGAATTAATTGCAGAGTTCGCATTGGAACATATTCGCACCAATCGTGGTGATTTACTTTCGGGTGGTGAACGTCGTCGTACTGAAATTGCACGCGCTTTAGCAACCGATCCTAAATTTATTCTTTTAGACGAACCTTTCGCAGGAGTTGACCCAGTTGCTGTGGAAGATATTCAACGAATTGTAGCCCAATTAAAAAATAAAAATATCGGGATTTTAATCACCGACCACAACGTACAAGAAACATTAGCCATTACTGATAAAACTTACTTAATGTTTGAAGGTGGAATTCTAAAGGCTGGAAAACCAGAAGAATTAGTAGCAGACGAAATGGTAAGACGTGTTTACCTTGGACAAAATTTCGAATTACGTAAAACAAAAATTGATTTTGATGCTCCGAAAACAACCATTATCCATGGTAAAGGAGAATTAAATTTGAATAAAGAGTAGTTCTTTTTGGTACACAAAGTTACACTAAGATTTCTTTCTTTAATAGTATTCTTTATGGTTCAAGAGATGCTTGACAGCATGACAAACTAGGCGTATAGTTTAATGTGAACTATGAAAGTGCAACGCCTAAAATCAACACAAAGTAAAACTACTGTATCTATGTGTTTTAATTAGTTGCGACCCGAGACCAAAGGTCGAATTGACGAAGTGAAAAACTTTGCCTCTTTGCGTTAAAAAATTATCGAATACACTTCAACAACAACTTGTTTTTATCACCATTAAAAACATTCAAATCAACCATACCTTCAATACCTTCAATTTGTGCTTTTTCGGTGAATTGCCAAAACTGCCAATCCGATTCTAAATCGTTTCGCCAAAAATTATAATTAGCAATCCAAAGCGGGTATTCTGAAAATTCTTCTCTCAAAAAATCAGTATAATAACTTTCTCCCGAATAAATAATTGGTTTAACCTTGTAGTGCTTTTCTACTTTTTTCAACCACCTACGCAATCCAACTTTTAAACTATCTATAGATTGTTTTCGGGGTAATTTTTCAATATCTAATACAGGTGGTAAATCGCCTTTTTCTAATTTTACGTTTTTAATAAAATTTTCGGCTTGTTCAATCGAATTTTCGTTGGGACGATAATAATGATAGGCACCGCGAATCAATTGACGTTTTTTGGAAGCCTTCCAATTTTCTTTAAATCTTCTATCGGTTTTGTTCTTTCCAGCAGTAGCACGAATAAAAACAAAAGACAATTCAAACGACTCATCAATATGATAAGTTTGCTCCCAATCAATTTCACTTTGATATTCAGAAACATCAAAACCGATGGCTTTATCATCGTGCTTGTGTAAAACTTCATAGATTCGAATGTCAGCTAATTTTCGTTCATCAGCTGATAATTCATTAGCATATTTATCGGTTTTAAACCCTAAATAATATAAAAATCCATCTCTAAATTTATAGATTCCAACTACTACAGAAAAAATAAAAACAAATGCAAACAACCTAATAATCCACTTACTTTTTGAATTGGATTTTTGTTTGGCAATAGGTTTTCGTCTATAACTTTTGGCAGCCATTACGCTTTAGCCATCATTTTATTACTAATTACAGAAACCAGTACATAACTGATAATAATCAATGGAATGGCTACGAAACCTAGTAGCGAAAAAGAAAACAAAGATCCAATTAAAAACAAAATTTGCATTTTATATTTTGCCCAAGTAAACTCTTTTATTTTTAAGGAAAATAAAGGAATTTCAGCATTTAAAATATACGAACTTATTACTGTAACAAACAACAACACATAAGGATTGTATAAAATAGTAGTTAAAAACTCATAATCATTACTGTATTGAATCATTGGAATACTCATAATAACTAAAGCATTTGCAGGTGTTGGCAAACCAATAAAAGAATCCGTTTGACGGGTATCAATATTAAATTTTGCCAATCGGTAACAAGAAGCAAGTGTGATAAAAAATCCTAAATAAGGCACAAATCCCATATAAAAGTAATCTTCCGTCAAATAATAAACCGATGTGGAATCTTCTTGAATATTTTGAAACAATACAAAAATCATTAAACCCGGAACTACCCCACATGTTACCATATCTGCTAAGGAATCCAACTGAACACCTAATGGCCCAGAAACATTAAATTTTCTAGCCAAAAAGCCATCCCAAAAATCAAAGAAAATCCCTAAACAAACAAAAATAAAAGCCTCGTCATAATATCCTTTAAAAATAGCAATAATAGCTAACAATCCTGCTGCCAAGTTTAGCAAAGTGATAAGATTGGGAATGTGATTTTTAATTTGCATACAAATACGTTTAAACGATTATTATTCAGGCTTAATATGTACAACTTTATTATCTTTAATAACAACTAAATCGCTATTCATACGTTTTTTAAAAATAATTAATTTTTCATAAACCTTATCCATTCCAGCTAAAATTCTAGCTTGTTTTTTTGATATTTCTTTAGGTTTGCTCATAGTAACTTTTCAATTGATTATATTTTTGAACATCATGAATTAATAGTTGAGAATTATTAGATTTTGACGCTATCAGTTGTGACTTAATCTGAGAATTATCAAAAATCATTACATCGTCAACTATTGGTAAATAAATCGAAAATAAATTTTTAATACCATTAACATATCTTCTTTCGATTACACTTTTAGGAATATCATGTCCTCCTTCTAAAACTCTAATTGCTACTCTATCTTTAGCTAATTCGATCGTTTGCAACCAAAAAAATAATAATGTGACAGAATAACCTTTACTTTTGGCTAAAACAATTTTATTTTTATAACTTTTAGAAGCTAAAGTAGTCTCAAATGCAAAACTAATACCCTCTTTCAACAAATCATTTATACGGTTAATCATTATTCTTCCAGATTCAACAGCAACTTTGTCTGGTTGAAATGGTGACAACCCTTTGGCTATTTCATCTGCATTTACAAATTCTTTACATTCTAATATTTCAGGTAATATTGTAAATGAAGCTGTTGTTTTTCCAGCACCATTACATCCTGCAATTATATAAAGATTTTTATTTTCCATTTCAATAATTATACTATTTACAAATCATAAAATAATATAGTACAAATTTACAGCAAATGTAATACAATAAGTTAATACTTTTAGAGTTTACTATTTAAGAAATTTATTTCATCTTTGTAAAAAAATTGGCATTGAAAAAGACCACTTTATATCTTCTAATTGGATTTAGCTGCATAGCTTATGGGCAAACTGTTCGAAAATATTCAAATGATTTTATGAATATTGGCGTAGATGCAGCTGCATTAGGAATGGCTAACACCGTTGTATCTCATACTGGCGACGTAAATTCAGGGTATTGGAATCCGGCTGGTTTATTAAAACTAGAAGACAAACAGTTTTCTTTAATGCATGCCAACTATTTTGCAAATATTGCGCAGTATGATTATGCCGGTTTTGCGATGCCGATTGATGACAGAAGTGCCATTGGAATTTCGGTTATACGCTTTGGTGTGGATGACATATTAAACACAACCCAATTAATTGACAGCGAAGGCAATATTGATTACAATAGAATTTCACTTTTTTCTACCGCCGACTATGCTTTTACAGCCTCTTATGCCAGAAGTCTACCCATTGAAGGATTAAATTATGGTGTAAATGCAAAAGTAATTCGAAGAGTAATTGGGGATTTTGCCAATTCATGGGGATTTGGACTAGATCTTGGCATCCAATACATTAGCGAGGAAGAAGATTGGAAATTTGGCTTAATGCTTCGCGACATTACTACTACTTATAACACTTGGACTATAGACGAAGAAAAATTTCAAGAAATTGCCGATGCTATTCCGGGTGAAAATCAGGAATTACCAGAAACGAGCGAAATTACACTTCCAAAAGCACAATTAGGAATGTCAAAAAAATGGATCGTTCGCTACGATTACAGTATTTTAGCGGCGACCAATTTAAACATGCAATTTGCCAGAACTAATGATATTATTTCAACGAATGCAGTGAGTATTGACCCAGCACTTGGATTAGAATTTGGTTATATTGATTTGGTTTATTTAAGAGCTGGAGTTGGTAATTTTCAGCAAATAACACAAATAGACGATTCCAAAAAACTAAGCTTTCAACCTAATATTGGAATAGGATTTAAATACAAAGGCATTCAAGTAGACTATGCTTTAACTGATTTAGGTGACCAAAGTGCAGCTTTGTACTCCAATATATTTTCATTAAAAGTAGATTGGGAATTGTTTAGATAATTTTTCATTCGAAAATAGATAAAAGAATATAGACAATAGAGATAAAATGATAAAAAAACTACTTTTCGCTTTACTTATTTTAATTTCTTTTAATGGGTTTTCCCAAAATATTTCGCTCTCAAACCAAGCAAAAGTTAGCATTTTAACTTGTGGAACTGGACCAGAATCCTATGCTATGTATGGACATACTGGAATTCGTATTCAAGACAGTTTAAACAATCTTGATGTGGTTTACAATTATGGCGCTTTTGATTTTAGCACTCCTAATTTCATTGGTAGATTTATAAAAGGTGATTTACAATATTTTGTTACCAATGGAAGTTTTATCGATTTCTATTACAATTATCAAGTGGAAAATCGTGAAATAATTGAGCAAGAATTAGAGCTAAATCCAAATCAAACAAATAGATTATTTCAACAATTGAACCATTCAGTTTATAGTGATGAACGCTTTTATACTTACAAATTCATTGACAGAAATTGTACAACAATGGTTGTGGATAAAATCAACGGAATTTTAGGAAAAGAATACATCAAATCAAACACCTCAAATCAATCTTATAGAGAAATTTTATATCCATACATGTCCAATTTTTATATGAAATTAGGAATTCAATTGATTTTTGGCGCAAAAGTAGATGAACCAGCCGCTCGCCTATTTTTACCGTATGAATTCAAAGATGCCATTTCAGCCACAAAAGTAAATGGAAATAAAATTGAAAAAAGTAATTCAAAAATTCTTCAAGTATCTAAACCGGAAATTCCTTTTAATTGGTTAAACTCTATTTATTCTTTAATTACTGCGCTTTTTATTTTTGTGCTTTTAAATAAGAAATGGATCAAAATCAGCTATTTTATCTTTGCTGGATTATTGGGTCTTTTCTTCTCTTTAGTCGGATTGTATTCTTTACACGAAGAAATCTTATGGAATTATAACATCTTATTATTCAACCCTCTTCTGCTTGTTTTTGCATGGTATTATAAAAAAGAAAATAGAGACAAAACATTACTTTTTGGAAAAATAATACTGGCTATGTTATTAGTTTATTTAGCTTATATGACTACAAAAATACATTTGGAAATCGTTTGGCCTTTTATAGCACTTCATTTTTATTGGATAGCAAAAATTGTGTTACAAATTAAAAGATCAAAACAAAGTACTTTCCTTTAAACTCTTAAACTTTTTACCCTTCTAAACTATTTTTATTGTCCTCTAAAGAATAAAACCGTACTCATCGTTTTTATTACAATATCAACATCTAAGAACAAACTTCGGTGTTTGATATAGTATAAATCGTATCGCAATTTCATTAAACTATCTTCTAAATTAGAGCCATAAGGATAATTCACCTGAGCCCAACCCGTCAAACCTGGTTTGATGACGTGTCTTGTTTGATACAATGGTATTGACGCTGCAATTTGATCCACAAAAATAGGGCGCTCTGGTCTTGGACCTATAATTGACATTTCTCCTTTTATCACATTAATAAATTGAGGAAACTCATCCAATCTTGATTTACGAAGAAACTTTCCAAAAGGAGTAATTCGACTATCATTGCTAACTGCAAATACAGCACCATTTTGTTCTGCATTTTGCACCATAGTTCTCATTTTATAAATTGTAAAGGGAATACCATTTTTACCAACACGTACTTGTGTGTAAAAGAAACTGCCTTTATTCACAAAAAGATTAATAACCCATAAAAAAGGAGCAATTAAAAAGAATGCAGACAAACCAACAATACCAAAAACAATATCAAAAAAACGCGTATAATAAACAAAAAACTTGTTTTGATTACTTCTGCTAAATGGAAAAAATTTATACAATTCCCTATCTTCAAAATGTATTGGCAAACGATAGGTACTATTTTCGTACACCTGATTGTATTTTCTAATTACAATTCCTTTTTCAAGTAAACGCAATAATTTCTGATATAAATCTACTGATGTTAATTTATTTTTTATGTTGGCAACTACAATTTCAGACACATAGTTTTCTCGAACAAACTCATCCAAATCTTCTTGAAAAACCCTAGTTACTGATACCTTACTTGGAGCATTATCTATTGCAACATATCCAACAACCTTATAATGCGGATTAAACTTTGCCAACTCAGTTATTAAACTATCTACATCTTTACTATTTCCTACAAAAATTACTTTTTTCAAAAATCGATTTGAAGCTAAGAAGACAATATAAATATAGCGCCAAACAGACAATGAAAACAAAATAGAAACAAAAAACAGTAAAATTTGCAAACGATTTGAAGGTAAAACAGGAGTGTAAAATGGTGTTAATAAATAAAATAACACCGTAACCGAGGTCGTAAGAATAATACTTTTAGAAATACGAAGACGATTACTCGCTGTTTGCAAATTATACATTTCAAAAACAGTTCCGAAAAACCCAATATAAATAGCTAAAACAATTGTCCAATAAAAATTACTTTGCGATACCCTAAAATAATGAAACTGTGTATAATGCCCTATTATTGCCAAGGTTAGCACAGTAAAAAAAACATCCATTACACGCAATAATATTTTGCGTTCGGAAATTTCAAAATGCATTTTTTGTGATGTGCTCATTTTATCTCTTTAGAATACAAAGTAACAAATTTAAAATAGATTAGAAAATTATGAATGAATTTTTATTTAACAAACCCTTTCTGTAATATTAAATTATATCAAATACGAAATTTATTAAAATTAAAATTTAGAGACTATTTCAGTAGTAAATTCCAATCCTGCTTTACAATATTCCAATCCATTTTTTCAATTAATATTCTTGCATTTTGAACCATCTTAATAGTTTTTTCTTTGTTTGAAATCAAACTCAATATAGTACAAGTCATTTGATCAACATCAGCAGCATTAACTAATATTGCTGTTTCTTCATGTGTAATTAAATAAGGAATTCCTCCTACATTTGTGCTTACAACAGGTAATCCCAAAGCCATAGCTTCCATTACACTAACAGGAGTGTTATCAAAATTGGTCGTATTTATAAAAAAATCGTAATCAATGGCTAATTTCCACCAGTCTTCTTTAGACAATTGCCCTGTAAAATGAACAGTTACACCAAGTTTTTCAGCAAAAGCTTTTGTAGTGATCATGCTGCCATCTTTATCGGGACCTACCATTGTTAAAGTTGCATTTGGATACGTTTTTTGAAGCTCAAATAAAACTTTAACCGCCATTTCAGGATTATAAAGGGTAGCAAAAGCGCGAACCCAAAGTAATTTTGGCGCAAATGCATCTCGACTCTTAAAAGGGTATTTTTGAATCTCAATTGTATTAGGAATATGGATAACATTCGTATAACCTGCCTGCTCAAAGGCCTGCTTTAAATATCCTGAAGGCGCTACATTTCGATAGGCATTTGCAAATACTTTACGACACAGTTTAGGATTGTTTTTTAATTTTTTTGGCAAATCGCCACCTCTTAATATAGGAATATAGTTAACACCAAACAATTGAGCTATTTGACTACAAAAGAAAGCATACCAAAAACTAGATGTACTATAGGTATCAATTAGAATATAATCTACTTTTTTAGCATGTAAAACAGTAGTTTTCATCATGTCAAACATTCGCAACCATTGATTCTTCTTATTGGAAGTAAATAGCATCTCATACCCCTCATTGGCTAACAATACGCCCAATGT
>JBILST010000303.1:0-2694 GCA_044371865.1 Flavobacterium sp. | reverse complement strand
AATACAATCAAAAACACATACCATTGGAATTCTTGCGACTAAAGGAACCCTGAATAGCGAATTGTTTCACCAAAGTGTCTCAAATCATCCAGACGTTAGAATCATCGAACAAATAGGTCACGGTTTAGTTCAATTAATTGAAAATGGAGATATTGATTCGCCAGAAATGCTAGAACTTTTAAAAAGTTATCTCATTCCAATGGTAGAAAAAAATATCGATTATTTAGTATTAGGTTGCAGTCATTACCCCTATCTAATTCCGCAAATTAAAAAAATCATCCCTACTTCAATTAAAATAATAGATTCAGGAGAAGCAGTAGCTAAACAGACACAAAAGGTGTTAGAGCAACATCAGCTATTAAATATTTCGAATGAAAAAAGTGCAAAATTATTTTATACGAATAGTGAGCCGCATGTTTTAGAAAACATTTTAAACAATCAGGAAAAAGTTGTGTACAAACAATTTTAGTCTTTAAACCAACCAGAGTACATTACATAATTATTAGAAATTCGTTCAATTTCACCCGCAAAGTCACTTTGATCAATATCTTTTACTTTTTTGGCAGGAACACCCGCATAAATACAACCCGATTCTACAATTGTATTTTGTGTTACAACAGAACCAGCAGCTACAATTGAATTACTTCCTATAACGCAATTATCCATTACAATAGCTCCCATTCCAATAAGAACGTTATCATTAATGGTACAACCATGAACAATAGCATTATGTCCAATGGAAACATTATTCCCAATAATTGTTGGATGTTTTAAGTACGTACAATGTACAACGGCACCATCTTGAATATTTACTTTATTCCCTATTGAAATAGAATTTACATCGCCACGAATTACAGCATTAAACCAAACACTACAATTGGAACCAAAGGTTACATCACCAACTATGGTTGCGTTTTCTGCCACATAGCAATCTTGAGGAATTTGAGGAAACTTACCGTTTACTTCTTTAACTAACATACTTATCTTTTTAAAAAAAATGTCCCGAATAAATCGGGACAAATATAATTGAAAAATTTGTTCTTAATTAACAGCTGGACAATTACAATCCCAAGCTTTGTCTTTACAGAAAACATTAATACCTAAAGTAATTTGATGAAAACCACCATTATCAAACTTAACGTCTCCCATAATATGAGAATATGTATAAGAGAACATAAATTTATCGTAATTTAAACCAATTATAGGAGTAATCCATTGTAATTTTTGTTCTTCTAAACCACTTCCATCAACATATTGAGCGCCATCAAAACTTCTTCTATAAGACAATCCACCCCAAAGTTTTCCAAATTCTAATTGTTTGTAAACTTTTAAATTTAAATCAATAGATTTTTCTTTAGTTTCTGAAACATATTGAAACATAAATGAAGGTTCAAACAATAAATCATTATCATTACCAAACACAGCACCTGCGCTCCATAAATATTTACTTAAATTATCAGATTCAATATCTCTTGTATATAGTTCTCTTCTATTTGCTAAGAAATTTTTGATAGTAAAATGCGTAAAGAAATCCATATAGTGGTATGAAACTCCTAAGTCAACATTAAAATAGGCGTCTTTTTGAACAACACCTTGCACAATTACTGGGTCAAAACCTCTATAATCTCTACCATCAATAGTACTTTGAACAAAAGCAGTACTTAATCCAAAAGATAATTGGTTCAAGTCTAAAGTTCCTCTTGAAAATCTTAAATGATGAGCATAAGTAAGTTTAGCTCCTTTTTGTGAATGATACCCATTTTTATCATTAAACAATATCATACCAAAACCTGATACTCCATCTTCATCTAAGGCAGTATTAAAACTAACTGTTTGCAACGCTGGTGCGTCTTCTTGACCAAACCATTGTTGACGTCCTGTTAATCTAATTTTACCACAATTAGCAGCACCTGCCATTGAAGGGTGAATTAAATAATAATTATCCGACAAATAATCCGAATAAACAGCAATCCCTTCTTGAGCAAAAGAAAATTGTGCTAATAAAAATGCTAAAATAAAATAACTCTTCTTAAAATTCATTGTAGTTATTGTTTAATGAAAACATACTTCTCTCTATTCTAATAAAACTTTTGAAGTTCTAAATTTAGAATTTAATTAGTAAAAAACAACAAAAAATAATTGTTTTTTACTACGAACCTGCCAAAGATATAAATTTTTAGGTTTCTTTTACAATTCGATTAAAATATTCTTAAGTTAAATTTACATTTTTTTAATATTTGAAAAAAAAGAAACGACTTTATAAATATAATTCATCAAAATATAATAAAAAGTTAAATATAAAAGTCTATATCTAAAATAATCCGCATATCTTTTGAACTTTGTATCTTTGCAAAAAACAATATCGAAATGCAAGTAATCGCAACAAAAATAACTCAAAATCCAGCCATTGTAAAATTTGAATTGGATGAAATAATCGTTAGAACCGAAAATTTTGAATTCAAAAACATTGACGAAACACAAAATTCTCCCTTAGCAAAACAATTATTTTTTTTACCCTTTGTAAAAACGGTCTATATTTCAGGAAATTTCATAGCTATTGAAAAATTTTCAATAGTAGAATGGGAAGATGTTCAAGAAGACGTAGCAAATCAAATCAACGAATTTATATCGAATGGTGGTGTAATTATACAAATTGACGAAAACAAGTCGAAAAAACAACCTGTAACCGTTTAT
>JBILST010000301.1:0-2698 GCA_044371865.1 Flavobacterium sp. | reverse complement strand
TAAAGCCGTACGTGATGCTGGAATGGTTCCTTGCGTTATCTACGGAGGAAATCAGCCAGTTCATTTTGTTGCAGACGAAAGAGCATTTAAAGATTTAGTTTACACTCCAAACGCACACACAGTTGTAATTGAGTTAAACGGAGCGTCTTTCAATGTAATTATGCAAGACATTCAGTTTCACCCAGTTTCTGATAAAATTTTACACATTGACTTTTTCCAATTAAGTGATGACAAAGAAATCATCATGGAAGTACCAGTTAAAATTACAGGAACTTCTCCAGGTGTTTTATTAGGAGGTGTTTTACGTTTAAACCAACGTCGTTTAAAAGTGAAAGCTTTACCTAAAAACTTACCTGACTTTGTTGAAGCAAGTATTTCTGAATTACAAATGGGTAACAAATTGTATGTAACTAAATTAGAAACAAACAATTTCAAATTAATGCACCCAGACAACACTGTTGTTTGTCAAGTAAGAATTTCTCGTGCTGCAATGAAAGCTGCTCAAGAAGCTGCAAAAGCAGAAAAAGGTGGAAAAAAGAAAAAATAATTTCTTTACAAACTATACAAAAGAAGCATCAGTTTTTACTGGTGCTTTTTTTATGCTTTCAACTTTCTAAACTTTGTACTACTTTTACCCCATGAACTGGTTTTTAACTCTATTTAAGAAAAACAAACAAGAAGACACTATTCCAATGAAGAAATTCTTAATTGTTGGGCTTGGTAACATAGGCTCAGAATACGCAAATACACGACACAATATAGGTTTTAAAGTCTTAGACTACATAGCTAACCAAGAAGGGATATCATTTCAAACGGTAAAATTGGGTGAAGTTGCCGAACTAAAAATAAAAGGAAGAACCTTGTTGTTATTAAAACCAAATACCTATATGAATTTAAGTGGGAAAGCAGCAAAATATTGGTTAGAAAAAGAAAACATCGAAAAAGAAAATATGTTGGTCATAACCGATGATTTAAATTTAGCTTTTGGAACTATTCGAATTAAAACCAAAGGAAGTGACGGCGGCCATAATGGACTTAAGAACATCCAACTGTTACTAAACTCAACTGAGTATCCGCGGTTCAGATTTGGCATCAGTGACGCCTTTAAAAAAGGACAACAAATCAATTATGTTTTAGGTGAATGGGATGCAGAAGAAAAAGAAAAACTAAAAGAGCGGCTTGAAATAAGCTCAGAAATAGTAAAATCATTTGCTTTAGCAGGTTTAAATAACACCATGAATACTTACAATGGAAAATAATCATTTTAAATTTTAAAGATTATGATAAAGCAAACCATTTTGCTATTGAGTTTTTTAAGTATAAGTTGCAATTGTACAAAAAAACAAGTTATTGATGTTGTTATTGAAAAAACACATAGCACTTCTTGTCCTTTGGACGGAAAATGCACAACTATCTTAATCGAAAATAAAAGTTTAGAGATAAAAACCGATGGTACTGGAGCTATTTATTATGAATTAACTAATAATTCAAAAACTTCAGTTATTAAATTTGAATACAACAAAACGGTTGATAATACATTACAAGACAATAGTTATAGGGAAGAAGTTTTGTTTGAAATTCCAAATCATTTCAATAAAATTAATTTAGAAAACAACCAACTGGAATCGGTTAAAATGATTTTTGGAAAACATTGTTTCTGTCGTGGTCAAGCCGGAATTTATACAATTAAAAAAGGAAAATTAAACATCAAAAAAGAAGACAACACAACTTCCTTTAACTTAGAATTTGAAATTCAGAATATTGATCATACGATTAAAAAGATTTCGGAAATTATAAAATAAAAAAGCGCCAATTCTTAAATTGGCGCTTTTTGTATTCTTTAAATAATGCTAATTATTTTACAACAATCTTCTTTACTTCTTTTCTAGCTCCATCTTGTACAGTCAAAAGATAAACTCCAGATTGAATGTTTTCTAATTGCAATGTTTCATTAAACAAACCATTGTTATTATAAGATTGAGCAAAAATTTCTCTTCCTCTAACATCGTGAACATTTACATTAATTTCATTTCCAGAATTCGAATTAAACTGAACAGTAAAATTACCATTGTTAGGATTTGGATATATAACTAAATCAGAAATTGCGATTTCCTGTTCATCAATACTTAATGGTTGAATTGTACAAATATTTATACTCCAACTATTTAGAGAACCTCCATCTTGATTGAAACCATCTAATATTCGTAACGTCCAAGTACCCGTAGAACTTTGGCCATTAAATGCTGACAATAACTGTGTAGACTTAACAACTCCTGTAATACCAGGATTAGCACCACAAGCAACATTAACGCCCGAATCGTCAAAAGTTGCTGAAATATTTTGAATATCAGCACTTGTACAGGGCCTTGCAAACAACTGCACTTGCGTTCCTGAAGGCGATATTAAAGTTGCCGTTAAATCATTAATCCAAGTATGTGTTACATCCATAGTAATATTAACATCACTAATTACTCCTCCTGCTGGAATATTAAGCGTTGAATTTATAGTAACATTAGCTGTTGTACCAATAGTTAAAGGCACATTAGCTGAAGACGTTGAACCAGGACAAGCTACCACACCTGTTGTAAATTTATTTTCGGCACTAAAAACACTACTACAACCAGAATTTTTAGGCTTTATTCTCCAAAAATAAGTAGTCCCTTCTGCCAATCCAGCTATTGCATAAGAATTAGTAATA
>JBILST010000076.1:0-9271 GCA_044371865.1 Flavobacterium sp. | reverse complement strand
TGGACCTCCACAACTAAGCGAATAACCCGTAGAGCCTGTTGGAGTTGAAATAATTAAACCATCTGCCCAATACGAAGTAAGATATTCACCATTCAAATACGTAATAATTGTAATCATCGAAGTAGTGTCTTTTCTGGCTACGGTAACTTCATTAAGTGCAAAATCTAATTCGGAAAAATTATCATGTTTTGGAGAAGTTTCAATACTTAATAGCGTTCTTTTAGAGATGGCATAATCTTTATTGAGTAGTTTTTGCAAAAGCGATTCAATATTTTCAAATTGTATGGTAGCTAAAAACCCTAATCTTCCGGCATTGATTCCAATTATGGGAATGTTTTTATCCCTTACAAATGTGGCGGCTTTTAAAATTGTTCCATCTCCACCGATACTTATTAATGCGGTATGATTTGCGTCTAAATCAGCATAACATGAGTAGGTTTCGTATGTTTTGGTAATAATATTTTTTTCTTTTAGAATGGCTAAAAAATTCGCTTCAAAAGCAATTGCAATCCCATTTGCTTCTAAAAACGTAACTACTTTTTCTACGATTTCAGCGGTGCTGTTTTGGTAATATTGACCGAAGAGCGCTATTTTCATAATTTTATTTTTTAAATATTCAGGTATTTGTCTAAATATTCAGAGCGTTCTTTAAGACTATTTAAATACGAGTCTTCTTGGTGTTCCGAAATGATTTCGTATTCATAACGTCTAAAAGTTTGAATAATATCGTTTATTCCGCTTTGACTAATTTTTATTGTAATTTCTACCTTGTTTCCTACTACATTTGAGATAAAAATACCTAGAATTTTAGCGTTATTACTTTCAATGATTTGCGCTACTTGACTCATCGAAAATTTATCTGTTTCTTTTTCAACCACAATAATTCCTCCTTCTTCTTTTAGAAATGGAGTTTCATGTAAAAAACGAATAACATCTTCTAGTTCATAATAGCCTAGATACGAATTTTTAACATCTAGAACAGGAATTATATTGCTTTCGTTTTTAGCAAAAATTTCTAAAACATCTAGCCATATCATATTTTCTCGAACAAAAAAACGATCAAAATTAAAGCGGTTGTCATTTATTAGCGACTCGCTGTCTTGTAGTTCTGCGTTTTCTTTGCTGATGCAACCAATATAAACACCTTCTTCAATTACTGGAAAATGGGTATATGGGAAATCTATAAATAAATCTTGTGCTGCAGCAATAGTTTGGGTATGCTTTAGCGGTTTTATTTCGTTGTTAATGTAGCTTGTTAAATTATTCATGGCGCTTGTACTGAAAATATATCGCAAAATAATCAAAAAATACCATATGCTAGCTAACTTATACTTTGTATTTTTGTATAAATTTAAAATTATCATGACGAAATTATCAGTAAATATTAATAAAATTGCTACACTTCGTAATGCCAGAGGAGGTAATGTGCCTGATTTATTGAAAGTTGCTACAGCTATTCAGCAATTTGGTGCACAAGGAATAACCATTCATCCTAGACCAGACGAAAGACATATTCGCTATCAAGATGCGCGCGATTTAAAACCGCTTGTGTATACCGAATATAATATTGAAGGAAATCCACAACATAATTTCATCGATTTGGTTTTAGAATGTAAACCTACACAAGTTACGTTGGTGCCTGATGCAATTGGCGCTATAACCTCAAGTGCCGGATGGGATACTATTAAACATCAATCGTATTTGTGTGAAGTAATTCAAGAGTTTCAACGCAACGGAATTAGAACTTCCATTTTTGTGGATGCCGATGAACGAATGATTGAAGGTGCTAAAGCAACCGGAACGGAACGCATTGAGTTGTATACCGAATCCTTTGCACATGAGTATGATTTGGGAAATAAAAACGGAATTGAGCCGTATGTTAAAGCAGCAATCAAAGCAAATGAATTAGGTTTGGGAATCAATGCCGGACATGATTTGAGTTTAGATAATGTCAAGTTTTTTAAAGATAATATTCCAAACTTATTAGAAGTTTCTATCGGTCATGCGCTAATTTCGGAATCTTTATTTTTAGGATTAGAAAATGTGGTGAATATGTATCTTCAAAAATTAAAATAAAATGTTGTTGCATTCGCGAATAGAAGGAGAAGGAAAACCTATGGTGATTATTCATGGGTTTTTAGGGATGTCTGATAATTGGAAAACATTAGGGACACAATTTGCAAATGAAGGATACCAAGTACATGCTTTAGATTTACGAAATCATGGAAAAAGTTTTCACGCGGATGATTTTTCTTATGAAATCATGGTGGAAGATGTAAAACAATATTTCGAATTTCATCAATTAAAAGATGTTTTACTTTTAGGACATTCCATGGGTGGAAAAGTAGCCATGCTTTTAGCTACAACTTATCCTGAATTGGTTTCTAAATTAATAGTGGCTGATATTGGTCCAAAATATTATGCACCACATCATCAAACCATTTTAGCGGCACTAAACGCTGTTGATTTTTCAAAAAAACCGAGTAGAGCAGAAGTAGAAGAGATAGT
The DNA here is from genome assembly GCA_044371865.1 of Flavobacterium sp. GTDB lineage: Bacteria > Bacteroidota > Bacteroidia > Flavobacteriales > Flavobacteriaceae > Flavobacterium. The sequence goes on along the minus strand of JBILST010000076.1, from coordinate 6,763 downwards.
TTCAGGTTATATTAAAGATTTTGGAACCCGACAGTTTTTACTTAAGAATTTATACTGGGCATCGCCTGAGCAATTAGCATTTCGATTTAATTTAAAAGTTTTTAATGAAAAGATAGAAACAGTTGGAACGGCATTACCATTTGAAAATACTTTTTCTAAAGACACCTTGTTTTTAAGAGGTGATAAATCTGATTACATTTTGGACAGCGATTTTGAAACCATTTACCATCATTTTCCTTCGGCCAATATAAAAACGATAAAAAATGCAGGGCATTGGTTGCATGCCGAAAATCCAAAAGATTTTTTCTCTTTAGTACTAGATTTTATTAAATAAAACAGCAAAAAAATTATGCATGCATAATTTTTTAGTTAAAAAAATTGTAAAATTCATATTTTGTTATAATTTTGAAGTATTGATTATTATAAATTCAGAAAAAAACTAACACATTTTTACATTATGAGAAAATTACTTTCTTTAACATTATTGGCTTTGGTTGGCTCTTCTGCTTTTGCGGGCGGATACAGAGTAAGCATCCAAGGGCAAAAACAATTAGCTATGGGACACACAGGTGTTGCTGTAGTAAATAGCGCCGAGGTTGCATTTTTCAACCCAGCTGGTATGGCTTACTTAGATAAAAAATTCAATTTATCTGTAGGAGGTAATGGATTATTTGCAAACACAAAATTTCAAAACTCTCAATACAATTGGGAAGCAGAAACTAGTAACGTAGGTACGCCTTTTAGTATTTACGCTACTTATAGATTAAATGATTGGTTTACTGCAGGATTAGCAGTTTACACACCTTACGGAAGTTCTGTAGAGTGGGATCAAAATTGGCAAGGGGCACACTTAGTAAATAATATTGATTTAGCTGCTATTTTTGTTCAACCTTCTATCTCAGTAAGAGTTGGAGAACATTTTAGTATTGGTGGTGGTCCAATCTACGCTACAGGTTCAGTTAAATTTAATAGAAATTTAGCCACACCGGGAAATTTGACTGAAAATGCTGATGTTACTTTAGATGGTTCAGGAATTACAGCATGGGGTTATACTGCCGGATTTATGTTTAATCCAACAAAAAAATTACGTTTAGGAATGAACTACCGTTCAGAAATAATTATGGAGGCTAGAGATGGGGACGCTACATTTGGAGAGTTACCTGCTTTATTAGAAAATGACCCAAGATTTGATCCAACAACATTTAATGCAGACTTGCCGTTACCAGCAGAATTAACAGTAGGTATGTCATATCAAGTTACTGATAAATTGCTTTTAGCTTTCGATTATAACAGAGCAATGTGGGGTGTTTATGAAGCTTTAACTGTTGAATTTGCTAGTGGAACAACATCTGTTAATCCAAGAAATTACAAAAACGCTAGTACTTACAGAATTGGTACACAATACAAAGCGAATGATAAATTTACATTCAGAGCAGGTTGGTATTTTGATGAAAGCCCAGTTCAAGATGGTTATTTTGCGCCTGAGACACCAAGAAATGATTCAATGGGGTACACAGGAGGTTTAACGTATCAAGTAAATAGTAAATTAGGAGTTGATTTCTCATTCTTATATTTACATTTTGACGAAACAGATAATTCTTATGATTATTATCAAGAAAACGGGAATACACTTCCATTCGGTGGAACTTATAAATCTTCAGTTTTCTCACCAGGTATTGGTATTACTTACGGTTTCTAATTTTTAATAAACAGAAAAATGAAAAATAAATTTATATATTTAGCTATTATAGCTGCTGGATTTGCTTCTTGTGAACCAGAATTTGAAAACACAGTAGATGCAAATTATACTGCTGGAGATGCTGATTTTACTACTTACGTAGCAGTTGGAAACTCATTAACTGCTGGTTACATGGACGGAACTGTTTCTAGAGTAGGTCAAACTTATTCGTTTCCAAATTTATTAGCGCAACAATTTGCATTAGTAGGTGGTGGTGCTTTTACGCAACCATCTTATGCAGAAGATGTAAATAATTTAGGAGGTATTCAAGGTTTAGCGGGGACAAGATTAGTTATAGATGCTTCTCAAGGGCGACCAGAGAATATAGTTGGAACTTCAACAATTACTCTTACTCCACAGGCTACAGCTTATAATAATATGGGTGTTCCTGGAGCAAAATCGTTTCATTTAACTTTTCCAGGTTATGGAGCTTTAAATCCATACTTTGCAAGACATGCTACTTCTCCTACCGCAACAGTTTTGGGTGATGCGATGTCTAAAGTGCCAACTTTTTTCACGAACTGGATTGGGGCTAATGACGTATTAGCTTATGCAACTAGTGGTGGTGCTCAAGCAGATGGTGTAACGCCAGCGGCTGATCATAATTTAACAGGAAATCTTAATCCTGCTACTTATGGAATGAATGATATTACAAATTCAAATGTATTTGCTAGTGTTTATTCAACAATTGTAACTACATTAACCTCTGGTGGTGCAAAAGGAGTTGTTGCAACTGTGCCTAGTGTAACTTCTATTCCTTTTTTCACAACAGTTAAATATAATGCTTTACCAGCAGAAGCTACTTCTTCAAATGCTACGGCTATTGCTTTGTATCAGTTTTTAGCGGTTGCAACTGGAGGAAGAATTGCTCCATTAAATACTGCGGCTGGTACAAAAAATCCAGTTTTAATTAAAGATGCTGATTTAACAGATATTGGAGGAACAATTCAGGCGTTTGCTGCAGGTTCTGGAAACCCACTATTAGTTGCTAATGCTGCTGCTTTAGGAGCAATATATGGTCAAGCAAGACATGCAACGGCTAATGATTTAGTTGTGTTGCGAGCTAGTTCTGTTATTGGGCAACCAAATGCATCAGCTACTGCTCCATTTAATATTAATGGTGTAACATGGCCTTTAGCTAACCAATGGATTTTAACAGCTAATGAGCAAGCTAAAGTAGCTAATGCTACGGCAGCTTATAATGCGGCGATTGTTTCAATTGCAGCTTCTAATAATATAGCTGTTGCAGATATGAATGCAATTATGAATCAATTAGTAACAGGTTTAAGAATCGAAACAGGACAATTGTATACAGCTAACTATTTTAGTGGTTCGGCTACAGAGGGTGTTGTATTATTTTCTTTAGACGGAGTGCATCCAAATGCACGTGGTTATGCAGTAATTGCTAATGAAGTTATAAAAGTGATTAATGAATTTTATAATGCTAATTTACCATTACATAATCCATCTTATTTCCCAGGTATTAATATAGTACCTTCGAATTAAAACTTTGTTTATATAAATATTCAAAAAGGCATCATTATTGATGCCTTTTTTTGTAATTTTAAATTTCTAAATACGATTAAAATGAATTTAATTATTAAGCTTTTAATCAGTACAATTGTAGTTTTTGTGCTGTCTTATTTTTTGCCAGGAGTTCATGTTACTAGTTTAACAGGTGCTTTAATGGTAGCCGTTGTATTGGGTTTGTTGAATACGTTTCTGAAACCAATACTGGTATTGCTTACTATTCCAGTTACCTTTTTTACATTAGGTTTGTTTCTATTAGTTATCAATGCAATCATAATTTTAATTTGTGATTATTTTATTGATGAATTCGAAGTTGTAGGGTTTTTAAATGCTTTATTGTTCAGTGTTCTATTATCTATTATTCAGTCTATTTTGAATAAAATCTTTATAGATCAAAAATAAATTTTAGCGAATTGAATTTCAATAAATTAAAAACTTGTTTGGGTTGTAAAAATTCTATAATTTTGCAACCCAATTTTTATGGTACTTAAACAAACAGATAAATGAACATTACAAAAACGCAAGTTGATGCATTAAATGCTATTGTAACAGTAGCAATCACTAAAGAAGATTATTCAGATAAAGTAGAAAAAGTATTAGCTGACTACAGAAAAAATGCAGCAATTTCTGGATTTAGAAAAGGAGCCGTTCCAATGAGTTTGATTCAAAAACAATATGGTAAAGCTGTTTTATTAGAAGAAGTAAACAAAGTATTACAAACTTCGCTTAATAATTATTTAACTACTGAAAAATTAGATATTCTTGGAAATCCACTTCCAGTTGTTACTGAGTCGATTGATTGGGATGCAGAGAATTTCTCTTTTGACTTCGAATTAGGATTAGCGCCTCAGTTTTCAGTTGATTTAACAGCTAAAAATAATGTTACTAAATTCAACGTTATTGCTGATGATAAAATGTTAAATGACCAAGTTGAAAGAATCCAAAAACAATACGGGAAATTAATTTCTCAAGCAGAAGTAAAAGTTGACTTTGAAGTAAGAGGAACGTTTACAAACGAAGAAAAAGGAATCAACGCTCCAGCTAATTTTGCCTTAGATATTTTTGCTGATAAAAAAGTAGCAAAATCATTCATCGGAAAAAAAGTAGGTGATGTAGTTACTATAGGAACAAAAGGTTTATTTGACGATGATCACAAATTAATGGATTATTTAAAAGTAGGTCATGATGAGGTTCACGGTTTAGATATCAATGTTGATTTTACTATCGAAGAAATCAATGCAGTAGAAAAAGCAGAATTAAATCAAGAATTACTAGATAAATTATTTGGACCTGGTGTGCTTTCTTCGGTAGAAGATTTAAAAGCTAGAATTAAAGAAGATGCTGAGGTACAATTTGCACAGCAAGCGGATCAAAAATTCTTAAATGATGTTACAGATTTCTTAATTGAATCTACTAAATTTGATTTACCGGCTGCTTTCTTGAAAAAATGGATTCAAACGGCTGGTGAAAATCCACTTTCTGCTGAACAAGCTGAAGAGGAATATGCTAAAGCTGAAAAAGGATTACGTTTCCAATTAATTGAAGGAAAAGTAATGGCTGAAAATAACTTACAAATTACTTTCGAAGATTTAAAAGCACATACAGCTGAATTAATCAAGAAACAAATGGCACAATTTGGTCAATTAAACCCATCAGATGAGGAAATTAACGGAATTGTAGCGCGCGTAATGTCAAATCAAGATGAAGTAAAACGTTTGTCAGAGCAAGTAATGGGCGAAAAAATGTTAGGTCTTTACAAAGAAAAAGTAAAAACAAAAACAAAAGAAGTTAATTACGATCAATTCATTAAAGAAATGTACGGAGAATAATATCTCACAAAAAATAATTATCTTTGAGCGTCAAACTAGTTTTGGCGCTTTTTTATTAAAATTATATGTTTTTTAGTTCAATCCATTTAAACTTTTAAACGCTTAAACATTTAAACAAAAAAATTATGAACTACGGAAAAGAATTTAAAAAATATGCTACAAAGCATCACGGCGTAAACAGTTTATATTACGATAAAATTGTTGGAAGTATGACGCCTTATATCATTGAAGAGCGTCAATTAAATGTGGCTTCAATGGATGTTTTTTCTCGCTTAATGATGGATAGAATTATCTTTTTAGGAACGGGAGTTGATGATTATGTGGCGAATATTATTCAAGCACAATTATTGTTTTTAGAAAGTGTAGATGCTTCTAAAGACATTAGTATTTATATCAATTCTCCTGGAGGAAGTGTGTATGCTGGATTAGGAATTTATGATACTATGCAATTTGTAAAACCTGATGTAGCTACAATTTGTACAGGAATGGCTGCTTCTATGGGAGCTGTTTTATTGTGTGCTGGAGCAGAAGGAAAACGTTCGGCATTACCACATTCAAGAGTGATGATTCACCAACCATCAGGAGGAGCGCAAGGTGTGGCAACTGATATGGAAATCAACTTGAAAGAAATGTTGAAATTAAAAGATGAATTATACGAAATCATTTCTAAACATTCTGGACAATCGTTCGAGAAAGTACACAAAGATTCTGAGCGCGATTACTGGATGATTGCTTCAGAGGCAAAGGAGTATGGAATGATTGATGAAGTATTAACAAGATAATTAATTCAAGGTTTCAAGTTTAAGGTTTCAGGTTGAGCAACTTGGAACATGAAACATGAAACCTGAAACAAAAAAGATGGCAAAAGAAGTATTAGAGTGTTCATTCTGCGGAAGGAAAAAGCCTGAAACCAATTTATTAATTGCAGGGATTAATGCGCATATTTGCGACAAATGTATTGAGCAAGCACACGGAATTGTTCTAGAAGAATTAAAACAATCTGGAAATTCAGATTTAGTTGCTGATTTGATTTTATTAAAGCCAAAGGAAATTCGCGCTTTTTTAGATGATTACGTTATTGGACAAGATCAAACTAAAAAGGTGATGAGTGTAGCGGTTTACAATCACTACAAACGTTTGATGCAAATTCAATTGGAAGACGAAGTTGAGATTGAAAAAAGTAACATCTTAATGGTAGGTCAAACAGGAACAGGAAAAACATTAGTAGCAAAAACCATTGCAAAAATGTTGAATGTTCCGCTAGCGATTGTGGATGCTACTGTTTTAACCGAGGCAGGTTATGTGGGAGAAGATGTGGAAAGCATCTTAACTCGTTTGTTACAAGCTGCCGATTATGATGTAGCGAAAGCCGAAAGAGGAATTGTATTTATAGACGAAATAGATAAAATTGCTCGTAAAAGTGATAACCCATCCATAACGCGTGATGTATCTGGTGAAGGAGTGCAACAAGCTTTGTTGAAATTATTGGAAGGAACAGTGGTAAACGTTCCACCAAAAGGAGGAAGAAAACATCCCGACCAAAAATTTGTAGAAGTAAATACTCAAAATATCTTATTCATTGCGGGTGGTGCTTTTGACGGAATTGAAAGAATCATTTCAAAACGTTTAAACAGACAAGCGGTAGGTTATAGTTCGTCTATTGGAA
>JBILST010000300.1:0-2702 GCA_044371865.1 Flavobacterium sp. | reverse complement strand
GGTTTACATTAGTTTGGGGGAGGTAAAAACCATACAAGTTATGGTCACTGGTGAGGCAAAACTTCCCGGGGCATATAATATTTCTTCATTAACTAATTTTTTTAATTTATTGTATTTGTCTTCGGGTCCAAACACAAATGGTTCTTTAAGAAAAATACAGTTAATTAGAAATAACAAATTGGTTTCGGAGATCGATTTTTATGATTTATTAAAAACAGGATTAATCAATACAAATAATATAAGATTACAAGATCAAGACGTAATTCATTATGTAGTTTATAGCAAAAGAATCAAAGTAGAAGGAGAAATTAAAATGCCTTCTATTTATGAATTAAAAGATAAAGAAACTGTACAAGATGTTTTAAATTTTGCAGGTGGTTTTAAGGAATCTGCATATAAACAAGCTGTTACTTTAAAATTAAGTGGAGATAATGTCTATTTTAAAAATTTACCAGCCAATGAATTTTCAAAATATATCTTATCTGCAGGTGACGAGGTATTAGTTACAGCAATAGACCCTGTATACCAAAATAGAGTTGTAATTAGTGGCCAAGTAAAGCGCGCAGGTGTCTATGGCTTATTAAAGGATGAGACTTTAAAACAATTAATTGAACGTGCAGGAGGTTTAAAGGAAGATGCGTTTTCAAATAGAGGATTTATACAAAGAAAGCTTCCAGGAGTGGATGTTCAAATGTTGCCGTTTGATACCAAGCAAATCATGAATAAGCAACAAGAAGATATTCAATTATTTAAAAATGATTCTATAGTTATTTATACTTCTGATAATTTTGTGAATGGCAGCTTTGTAACTATTTCGGGGGGTGTAAAAATACCAGGCAAATACAATTATAATAAGGGCATGAGAGTAGAGGATTTAATTGCTATGGCAGGTGGATTTACCATTAATGCTGCCAATAATAAATTGGTTTTGAGTAGATTGATTAAAAATGAATCAGACCAATTAAGCAATCAAATTTTAGAAACTAAATTAATCCAAGTAGACGAGGGTTTAATTGCCAATCAAAATTCTCAATTACTTGAACCTTTTGATGATATACAAGTGCCTACCTTACTCAATTATAAATTATTGGGTAATGTGCATGTGAAAGGGGAAGTATTGTATGAAGGTGATTATAGTATTGAAAAAAGAGACGAAACAATATTAGAAATAATAAAACGTGCAGGTGGAATTACATCCAATGCTTCTTTATCCGATATCCAGGTGTATAGAAAAGGCTTAAGAGTTGGTACAGAAACTTTTGGAAGAGACCTTACTTCCCAACAAAAATTCCCTTTTACTTTATTACCTGGAGACAGCATTTACGTCCCAAGAAATACTAGTTTAGTCAGTGTGGTGGGAGCGGTTTACAATGAACAAATTGTAGAGCATAATTCTAATAGACTTATGTATTATATATCTGCTGTTGGTGGTGCTAAATCTAATGCGAGTTTAAAGAAAGCATACGTACAATATCCAAATGGGATGTATAATAAAACCAAACGTTTTTTGTTTTTTACTGTTAGGCCAACTGTATTGCCAGGAAGTAAAATCATAGTTCCAGAAAAGTCATTAGAAGACTATAAAAAACTTTCAATATCCGAAATATCAGGCATTACAACACTACTTACTTCCTTGGTTGCTATTTTTTCTATTTTAAATAATTAAACAATGTCAGAACAAAGTTTCTATACAATTGTAAAGCAATACATATCTCTCTATTTGAATTACTTAAAATCTAAAGTACGCTTAATTCTAATAGTAGGAATTAGCTGTAGTTTATTAGGATTGATATATGCTAATTTTAAAACATTAAAATATACCGCTAGAACAACATTTGTGGTAGAGGATAGTAAGGCGATAGGGGGCAATGGCATTATGGGGGCGCTCTCAGGACAATTTGGGTCAGAGATATTAGGTGCATTAGGAGGGAGCAATTTGTTAAGTGGAGAAAATATTATAGAGTTATCCAAAAGCAGATCACTCATTCGAAAAACTTTGTTAAGTTCATATGATTCCACTCAAAGCTTGGCAGATGTCTATGCTACCACCTATAAGTTAAAGAAAAAATGGAAAAAAAGCAGTGAGGTAAATGCTGAAATAACCTTCTCCCCAAATAAAAATACTTTTAGTAGAGTAGAAGATAGCTTGTTAAATACATTAATTGACAAGATCATCAAAAAGGATATACAAGTATTTAAACCAGACAGAAGGCTAGGTTTGTTTGAGATGGATGTAGTTATGTTAGATGAAAAACTAGCCGACTTGTTTTGTAGAATATTGTTAACTAAAACGTCTGATTTATACATACAGGCAAAAACAAAAAGACTGGTTGGTAATATCAATAGACTACAACATCTAGCAGATAGCTTGAAAGGATATGCCAATCAAAAATCTTATGATGCTGGTATGTCAGACTTTGGTACTTTGGATGTAAATCCTCAATATTATGAACAGAATGTTCAAAATACAATTAATTCTAGAGACGAAGTTCTTTCGTCTACTATCTACTCTGAAATTATCAAAAATTTAGAATTAAGCAAAGTATCCTTATTACAAGAAACACCTACTATCCAAATTATAGATACCCCAGATAGGCCACTACCAGACAATCATATTGAATGGTATGAGGGATTGTTTGGAGGATTGTTTGTAGGATTATTTATAGCATGTTTTGTGCTACTTTTTTTATACGAGCCAAAGG
>JBILST010000078.1:0-9082 GCA_044371865.1 Flavobacterium sp. | reverse complement strand
TGATAGTTAGAAAACACCGATTATGGGAAGTTTTTTTGGTAGATAAATTAGGATTTTCTTGGGATGAAGTGCACGAAATTGCAGAAGAATTAGAACACATTAAATCAGAACAATTGATAAATAAATTGGATGCTTTTTTAGGTTTTCCAGTGGCCGACCCTCATGGTGATCCTATTCCTGATGCGAAAGGTGTGATTAAAAAAATTGCGAAACAGCTTTTGTCGGAAGTAGAACTTAATGCATCGTTTCATTGTGTTGGCGTGAAAGATTCTTCGACCGATTTTTTAAAATACTTAGATAAGCAAAAAATAGCATTAGGTTCAGTTGTTAAAGTAATCGATAAAGAAGATTTTGATGATACGTTAACGGTTGAAATTGATGGGAAAAGATTAACGATTTCGAATAAAATTGCTAATAACTTATACGTACAATAATTATGTTTGATTCAATTATTCATTTTTTTGAAAGTATTGACCCAATTCTGGCTGCTTTTTTAGCGACCACATTTACTTGGGGTTTAACGGCGTTTGGCGCTTCATTCGTGTTCTTTTTTAAGACAATGAATCGAGTGGTTTTAGATGGAATGCTTGGTTTTACAGGCGGGGTAATGGTAGCTGCGAGTTTTTGGAGTTTATTAGCTCCTGCTATCGAAATGAGTGAAGGCGATGGGTTTATAAAAGTAATTCCAGCTGCAGTTGGATTTTTATTAGGAGCGATTTTCATTTTCGGATTGGATAAAGTATTGCCTCACATGCACATTAATTTTAAAGAAACTGAAGGAATTAAATCGCCATGGCAAAGAACCACTCTTTTAGTTTTAGCTATTACGTTGCACAATATTCCTGAAGGATTAGCAGTTGGTGTTTTGTTTGGTGGTGTTGCCGCTGGAATTCCAGAAGCTTCAATTGCAGGCGCCGTTACTTTGGCGATTGGAATTGGAATTCAAAATTTTCCAGAAGGAATTGCCGTTTCTATGCCGTTACGAAGAATGGGAATGAGCAGAACAAAAAGTTTCATGTACGGACAATCGTCAGCCATTGTAGAACCTATTTTTGGAGTAATTGGTGCTGTTGCGGTTACTTTTTTCACCCCAATATTACCTTACGCATTGGCTTTTGCTGCTGGAGCTATGATATTTGTTGTCGTTGAAGAAGTAATTCCAGAAACCCAACAAGATAAAAATACCGATATTGCCACTTTAGGTTTTATCGGCGGATTTATTGTCATGATGATTTTAGACGTGGCTTTGGGTTAATGACAAGCACAATCATCACCGCAAGGTTTTGATTTTTTTGGACGTTTTTTCCAAAAGAATTTCTTTACCAAAAAACCTACGGCTATGGCTAAAGAAAGGTAAACTAAGATTTGTTGTATATCCATAATGCAAAAATAAGAAAAGCAATCTCAATTATAATGAGATTGCTTTTTTATTAACTTAAAACTAACTGAAAATTATTAAAATTGAGCAGCAATTCCGATAGAAGCACTAAACGGCATTCCAGGTCTTAATCCTGCTGGAACTCTTGAAACCAAATACGTAGTATCGAAAAGGTTATTGATGTTTCCAGTTACACTAAAATGTTTGTTGAATTTGTATTTTGAACCAAAATCCACCACAGTGTTACTAGGTACAGAATTTTTATTTGGTATTGAACCTTGACCAGCAACTGTTCTAAATTCGCCACTATATCTTACTCCTACAATCAATTCAAATTTAGCATGTTCTAAAGCAATCGAAGCGTTAAATTGGTGTTTTGAAATGTATGGAATTTCATCTCCTTTTTCAATTGTTCCCCAAGCTCCGTCTGAACTAGCAAATTCGTTTACAAACTCTGTATCCGTTAAGGTATATCCAAAAGTAATTGGTAATTTGAATTTACTCTCTTCTTTCAGTACTTGATAATTGATTAAGAATTCAATTCCTTTTACATGAGCTTCACCAGCATTGAATTGGTCTAATGTTCCAGAACCTCCACTTGCGGCTAAATCACTTCCTAAAAGATTTTTATAATCATTAAAGTAAACTACTAACTCGCCACTAAATTTTTTGTAATTATAACGCGTTCCGATTTCGTAATTCGTACTGTTTTCTGCATCTGTTCCAGGTGTGTTTGTTGGTGGCGCAAATCCTTTATGAACACCTCCAAATAATGACACATAATTATTGAATCTATAATTAGCTCCAATTCCTGGTAACCAAACTTTTACATGATTGTCGTTTGTAACCAAGTTTGCACCAGTTCTTGTCACATCATTTGTGCCAAAGTTTTTATTTAGCAAATCAATGGTTTCAAAACGAATACCTGGTGTAACTGTTAAGTCATTATATTTTATTTTGTAAAGTGCATGAGCTGCCAAAGCATTCGCATAAGCAATTCGATTGTCTTGTGTTCCTGGAGTTCCAGCAGTAGTTAATACCATTGAACCATCAATCATTGCATAGCTATCATTCCATTGAAAACGATCTTCGCTGTCTTTGTGATAACGTACACCAACCTCTAAATCATGATAAATATCTCCTGTTAAGAAATGAAAATCCAATTTAGTTTGAACACCTTGTGCTAGATAACCTCTATTGTTTGCACGAACTCGTAAAGCATTGTTTGGTGAGTTTTGTGCACCAGTTACATAATCAAAAGCTAATGCATTTGTTGTTGGGTCTTCTAAAATTGCATCAATATTGTAAGTAGTTCCTCCAAATCTTACATCGTTTAATTTGTACCAATTTCTTGCAAATTTGTTTCTATAAGCTGTTGTAGTTACACTAAAGTAGTTACTTGTTTTTAAAGTATGTGTAACCGAAAATTGATTGTTTTTTGTAGTAATATTGTCTTTTTCCGAACCTGCATAACGCATGAAAGGTGAGTTGTTGAAATCTTCTTCAGTTAAACCTAAATACGTTTCGTTAGCATCTTCTTCGGCATACACCATTTTAAAATCTAATGCATTATAAATTTTACTGGTTGGTTTCGATTGTACTCTAAATTTAGCCATTACATCTTTTTTGTCAAAACCAGTGTTGGCACCACTTGGTAAATCTTTAAAACCATCCGAATTGTAGTTTAAAAACTGAACAACTGCCCCTACAGTTTCGTTTGCGATTCCTACGTTTGCAACTGTGCGACTTGTATTAAAACTTCCGTAGTCTGTTAAAAAACCTGCGCTAAATTTTTTTGGAATTGGAGCAGAAACAAAATTTATAGTTCCGCCAGTTGTAAAAGGTCCGTATTGAATTTGGCTACTTCCTTTTAAAATTTCAACCGCACTCATACGAGCAACCGATGGAAAATAATAAGCTGCTGGAGCTGAATAAGGAGCTGGAGCAATTAAAACATTGTCTTCCATTAAAGTAATCTTTGCACTTCTATCTGGTGAAGTTCCTCGTAAACTGATGTTTGGTCTTAAGCCAAAACCATCTTCTTCATAAACATTAACGCCAGTAACTGTTCTTAGTACGCGATTAATATCGGTATAATTGAATTTTTGTAAATCTGCTGCGGAAATATAAGATGCTGAACCAGTTTTATTTGCTGCTTCAAATTTACTTCCGATAATTTGATTGGCCGAAATAACTACTTCTTTTAAATTTTTTATGGAATCTTTTTGTGTATTGTTTTCTTTTTCTTGAGAGAAAAGTACACCTGAAAACAATAAGACAATAGGGGTAATAAAGCGCTTCATTTTATTTAGATTAATTCTACGCTGCAAAAATAACTACTAAATTTTATTTAGACAAATTATAAATAAACTTTATTTGGTGTTGTTTTTAGAATTGTATAATGTGTTGTTTTTTGGGTGTATAATTAATAATTTTAAATATAATTATTGAATTAAGTGTATAATTTACTAAGATTAAAGTTCTTTTTTAAAAGATATTTAATTTTGAATAATTAGTTTGGTGCAGTACTCAATTATTTTAATAATTGATACGCAATTAATGCAGTTATGTAAGCAAATCCACTCATGAAAACTAATTGTATGATAGGCCATTTCCATGAATTGGTTTCTTTTTTCACAATAGCTAATGTAGAAATACATTGCATCGCAAAAGCATAAAATAGTAATAAGGAAATTCCGGTGGCAAAGTTGAATATTTTTTTACCTGTTTCTGGTTGCACTTCAGCTGCCATTCGGTTTTTAATGGTAGTTTCTTCTTCACTATGACTTCCTACACTATAAATGGTGGCTAATGTTCCTACGAATACTTCACGAGCTGCAAACGAACTTACCACTGCAATTCCAATTTTCCAATCGTATCCTAATGGACGAATAGCAGGTTCAATCGCTTTCCCCATGTAACCGATATAGGAATTTTCTAACTTGAAGGAATTTACTTGATCTTCAAATGCTTCGGTAGTAATCGTTTTGTTTTTATTTTGTTCAGTTATGATGGCTTCAGCGTTATTAAAATCATCACTCAATCCGTGAGAACCTAAATACCATAAAATAACTGATAAGGCTAAAATGATTTTTCCAGCTCCAGTAACGAATGCCTTGGTTTTTTCTAAAACATTTATTCCAACATTTTTAAACATTGGTATTTTGTAACTTGGCATTTCCACAACAAAATAGGATTTGCAACTTAATTTCAAATATTTGTTTAGTAAAAACGCAGAAAAAACAGCCATTCCGAATCCTAATAAATATAATGCCATCAGTGTTAAACCTTGTAAACTTAGAAATCCAAGAATTCTTTTTTCGGGGATAATTAAGGAAATTAAAATAGCATATACAGGTAATCTTGCAGAACAAGTGGTGAAAGGAGTTACTAAAATGGTAATTAAACGTTCTTTCCAATTTTCGATGTTTCTCGCACTCATAATAGCCGGAATAGCACAGGCCGTTCCTGAAATCAAAGGCACAATACTTTTTCCAGATAAACCAAATTTTCGCATGATTTTATCCATCAAAAACACCACACGACTCATGTAACCACTTTCTTCTAAAACAGAAATAAACAGAAATAAGAATGCAATTTGCGGAATGAATATCACAATTCCACCAATTCCCGGAATTAATCCTTCGCTTATTAAATTGGTAAATTCTCCTGCGGGAAGATGCTGTTTCGCAAGCGAACTAAAATTAGCAAATGTTTCATCTATATAATCCATTGGAATACTACTCCAATCAAATAAAAACTGAAAAAGGAGCATTAATATTCCAAAGAAAATGACGTATCCAAAAATTTTATGTGTTAATACACGGTCAATTTTTGCTCGAATATCGGATGCTTTAGAAACATCTATTTTTTGACCAATTTTTAGTGTGTCATTAATAAATTGGTAGCGTTTTATAGTTTCTTTTTGTTGTAAACGTTTTAAATCAGCGTGCGATTTGGTAAAAGAACTTTTAATTTCGTTTCGTTCTAAATTTAAGAAATTAACATCTTGTGTAATAACTAACCAAAGTTTATATAACAATTGATTAGGAAATGCTCTTCTTAAATTATTAAAATAATCGGGGTCAATGGAAGAGGCGTGTAAACAAGGTTCTGTTGAGAGTGTATCGTAATTTAAAATTAATTCTTTTAAATAATCAATCCCTATATTTTTACGGGAGCTAATTAAAGCAATTTTAGTTTTTAATTCTTTTTCTAAAGCTGGAATGTCCAATTCAATTCCTTTTAATTCCATCCTGTCGGCCATATTAATGACTAAAATAGTTGGAATTTCTAAATCTTTAATTTGGGTAAAAAGCAGTAAATTTCGTTTCAAATTTTCCACTTCGGTAACCACAACAGCAACATCAGGAAAATCTTCGTCGTTTTTATTAAGCAATAATTCAATCACTACATTTTCATCAATTGAACTAGCGTTTAAGCTGTAAGTTCCTGGCAAATCAATGATTCGAGCTCTTGTGTTTTCGTTGAGTTTACAAACGCCTTGTTTTTTTTCAACGGTGATTCCTGGGTAATTTCCCACTTGCTGATTCAATCCTGTAAGTTGGTTAAAAACGGAAGTTTTGCCCACATTTGGGTTTCCAATTAAAGCAACTTTTATAGGATTTTCATTCATGAGAATTAATTTTTTGTAACTCTAATTTCTTTTGCTGTTTCTATACGAATAGCAACATGAGAATCGTTTACATTGAAATACAAGGGATCACCTAACGGCGCAATTTGAATTAAAGTAATGGAATTTCCTGGCAAACATCCCATTTCTAAAAGTTTTAGTGGGATTTCATCCAAGTTGACAGAAGCAATTGTGGCTACTTCTCCTATTTTAAGTTCAGAAGAACAAATTTCCATTTTCTTATTTAGATTCAATTAAAATACAAAAGTAAAAATTATAATTGTACTACAGCCTATAATTTTAAACTTTAGTACAATTATTTACAATAAACTGAATTATTGATTTTCACAAAGCCATATAATATCTTCTAAAAGCTGCTGCATGTTTTTTGTTTTTGGATCATCAGTTGGTTTATCAAGATTGGTACCGTCATAAAAACCGCGAATTCGTTTATTTTTATCAACTAAGATGAAGTTTTCGGTATGTACCATGTCATATAGTTCTTCGGGTTTACCTGTTTTTACAGCCAAATATGATTTTCGAGCTAAATAATAAATGTCTTTTTTATCACCTGTTACTAAATTCCAACGCGAATCATCAACTCCTTTTTCAACAGCGTATTTTTTCAAAACTTCAGGGGTGTCAATATCAGGAGTTACTGAAAATGACAATAATTTTACGTTTGGATGTTTTTTTAATTGATTTTGCAACCAAACCATATTGTCCGTCATTTTTGGACAAATAGTTGGACAAGTGGTAAAAAAGAAATCGGCAACATAAATGGTATTTTCATAGTCTTTTTGGGTAATTATTTTACCGTTTTGATTGGTAAAAGCAAAATCTTCAATTTTATGATCGTTGCCAATATGTTGCACAGTTGAATCAACTAATTCCGGATTAATATCTCTTGGGGAATAAATAGGAAGCATTTTCTCTGGAGAAAGTAAAGTGTATATTCCAAAAAAAATTAAAATGGAAAGTAATCCAAAACCAACAATAAATTTTTTATAGCGAAAAATAGAAGCGAACATATTTTTTTTTACAAAAATAAACAATATTCAAAATGAATTTTACAAAAAGGAAGTTTGACATTTGTTAAAATTGTAATATATTGATTTTCTTCATTATATTTGTGATATAATACCCTAAAAATACTATATAAATGATTAAAAATTACTTGATTGTTAGTTTACTGTGTTCCTTTTTAGGATTCTCACAATTCAATCCTTCAGCTCCATGGATGGCAGATATGAAAACTGCAAGAAGAGGAGAAGCAACCATTAATGAAATGGTTACTGTTTTTAATGCATATTGGTCTTCAAGAGACAAAAACGCAAAAGGATCTGGTTATAAACCTTTTATGCGATGGGAATATCATTGGAGAAATTATACCAATGAGCAAGGTTATGTAATTTCTTCTGAGAATTTTTGGAATGCATGGCGTCAAAAGAACCAAACTAAAACTAGTAGAAATGCGACAATGTCACTTCCAGTAAGTAATTGGCAACCTATTGGGCCTTTTACTCATACAAATACTGGTTCATGGTCTTCAGGTCAAGGTCGTGTTAATATTGTTCATGTTGATCCATCAAATGCCAATACTGTTTATTTAGGAGCACCAGCTGGAGGGATTTGGAAATCAACTAATAATGGAGCTACTTGGACACCACTTACAGATCAATTACCCCAAATTGGGGTTTCTGGGATAGCTGTAGATTATTCTAATTCAAATGTAATTTACATTGCAACCGGTGATAAAGACGCAGGTGATTCTTACTCTGTAGGGGTTTACAAATCAACTGATGGAGGTTTAACATGGAATCCAACAGGCAATATGGGTGTTTCAACGCCTACTAGAGCGGGTGATATTTTAATTCATCCAACAAATAATCAAATTTTATGGTGCGCTACTAGTTCAGGTGTTTTTAGATCTATAAATGCCGGAACTTCATGGTCTAGAGTGCAAACAGGAGATTTTTCTCAAGGTAGTATTCGATTGAAGCCTAGTGATCCCAATACTGTATATATTATATCTGATTCTAGGTTTTTTCGTTCTACAAATACGGGAGCAACTTTCACGCAAGTTTCTTCAGGATTACCTGCTACTTCGACTCGTATGTTATTAGATGTAACTCCAGCAAACGCTAATTATATTTACATTTTAAGCGCTGATGCATCAGGTGATTTTCAAGGAATTTATAAATCAACAGATGGAGGTACTACGTTCACAGCTACTAACACAACTACCGATGTATTTGAGTCGAATCAATCTTGGTATGATTTAGCTTTAGCCGTATCAACAACAAATGCAGAAGAAATTTACACAGGTTGTTTAAATGTATGGCAATCAACAAATGGTGGAGCTTCTTTAACAAAATTAAATAGTTGGAGTAATCCTAGTGGACCATCGTATACCCATGCCGATATACATTATTTAGGATTTCATGGAAATAAATTATTTTGTGGTAGTGATGGTGGTATATATGTTTCAGACAATAGTGGAGCCAATTTTACCGATTTAACTGCAGGTGTACAAATTAGTCAATTTTATAAAATTGCAGTTTCAAAACAATCAGCAGCCAAAATGGTGGGAGGCTTACAAGATAATGGAGGTCATGCCTACAGCGGTGGTCAATGGAAAAACTACTATGGAGCAGACGGTATGGACACTGCTATTGATCCTACAAATTCAAATTTATATTATGGTTTTATACAAAATGGAGGTGGATTATATATTAGTAATTCTGCAGGTAATGGTTTAAGCTCTTCTGTAAATTCCCCAGGTGGGCAAAACGGAAATTGGGTAACTCCATTAACTTCAAATTCAATTGGAGAAATATTTTCAGGGTTTGATAACTTATATAAATTAACCGGTGGTGCATGGGTACAACATAATGTAGATGCTTTAGGAACTGGGAATATAGATTTAATTACCATAGATCCATCAAATAATAATATAATCTATGTTGCAAATGGGACAGTATTATATAAAAGTGTTAATGGTGGTGTAAATTTTTCTGCGATTAGTTTCACTACAAATAACATTGAATCTATTGCTGTTCATTCTACGG
>JBILST010000060.1:0-10677 GCA_044371865.1 Flavobacterium sp. | reverse complement strand
TATTGTGTATTTAACAACTGAAGGTGCTAATGGAGAGGTTTTAAAGTCTACTGATGGAGGAGCTTCATTTGCTGATATATCTAATGGAGTACCAATTATTGGTAAAAACATAATTGTTCATCAAGGAAGAAATACCGATAATCCGCTGTATCTTGGTACAAGTTTAGGGGTTTATTACAGAGATGATTCTATGGCTGCATGGGCTCCATTTGACACAAATTTACCAAATGTTTCAGTTACCGATTTAGAAGTTAATCTTGAAGACGCAAAATTAATTGCAGCAACTTATGGAAGAGGAATTTGGCAAACAGCTATTCCAGTTCAATTACCATCTGATGATGTTAAATTTTTGAGTATTAAAAATCCAACAGCTGATATTAATTGTGGAAGCAATGTTACACCTAAAGTTGAAGTTAAAAACAATGGATTAAATACTATTTCTTCAATAACCATTAATTATAGCATTGACGGAACACCTTCAAGTTTTGTTTGGAATGGCTCATTAGCTTCTGCTTTAACAACTGAAATTAATTTACCAACTACTGTTTTATCAAGAGGCGCACATACATTAGATGTAACAACGGTAATTGTAAATGATACTTATTCTGACAATAACCAAGGAACAACTTCTTTCTATATAAACGATGCGGGAACGGTTGGGGTTGTAAATCCATTTACAAATGCTTCAAATGCATTAATCGTATATAACGAAGGAACAAGCGGCGCACAATGGCAAAGAGGTACGCGTACAGGTGGTTTAACATCATCTGGAAACACAGTATATGCTACTAATTTAACTGGAAATTATCCAGACAACATAAAAACATATTTGGTTTCTCAATGTTACAACTTATCAAACGTCATTAATCCGCAGATTAGTTTTGCAATGAAATATGATGTTGAACAGAATTGGGATATTGTTTATGTAGAATATTCAACAAATTTCGGAACTACTTGGTCTGTTTTAGGAGAAATGGGTCCAACATGGTACAATAGTGATAGAACTCCTTCAACAACAGGAACAGATTGTAACAATTGTCCTGGTGCTCAATGGACAGGATTAAATGCAACGTTAACAACTTATACGTATCCTTTAAATACATTAAATTCGGAAACAAATATAATTTTTAGAATTGTTTTCCATTCTGACCAATCGGTAAATGATTTAGGGGTTAATATTGACGATTTTGTTATTAATGGAACGTTATCTGGACAAAGTTTTGATTTACAAAATATTGTATTGTATCCAAATCCATCAAACGGAATTTTCAATGTAGTTTCAGGAGCTAATGAAATAACAGAAATTCAAGTTTATGATTTAACGGGTAAAGTGATATGGACTAAAAAAGATTTTGCAGTATCAAATTCTGAAATTCAAATAAATTTATCTTCTATTTCGCAAGGAATTTATTTCGTTAAAATTTCAGCAAATAATCAATCAACAGTTAAACGAATTATTAAAGAATAACTATGAATAAATTTATCTTAAAAGGAAGTCTTGGCTTCCTTTTTTTAACAGTTGTACTATCTTCTTGTAAATCCTCACAAGAAGCAACGGCAAAAAAAGTGTCGGTTGGAATTAATGTAGATTATATGGATAAATCTACAAATCCAGCCGATGATTTCAATCGTTATGTAAATGGAACTTGGTTAGATAAAACCGAAATTCCTGCCGATAGAACCCGTTGGGGAAGTTTTGATGAATTGCGTAAAAACACCGATGACGATGTAATGGCTATTTTGAAAGAAGCCATCAAAGACAAGTCTATCGATCCAAATTCAGATCAAGCAAAAGCTGTTAATTTGTACAAAACAGTCTTAGACACGGTAAGTAGAAATAAAGCAGGAATTGACCCATTAAAACCTTATTTAGCTAAAATTAATAGTGTTCAAAACGCAGATCAATTAGTTGCTTTATTGGCCGAAATGGAACCAGAAATGGGATTAGGTTTCTTCGGAAGTTACATTGGTGCCGATGCAAAAAATAGTAATAAAAACGTAATCTATGTTGGAACCGGAAGCCTTGGTTTACCCGATAGAGATTACTACGTTTCTGATGCGCCTGACAACAAAGAAAAGCGCGAAAAATACCTGACTCACATAGCAAGAATGTTAAAATTCATTGGTGAATCTGAAGATGTTGCTAATGTTAATGCAAAGAAAATTCTAGCATTAGAAACTAAAATGTCAACCGCAACTTTAGACCGTGTTCAAAGAAGAGACAGAAGAAATACATACAATCCAATGTCTTTTGCTGATTTACAAAAATTAGCACCAACCGTTAAATGGGATGCTTATTTTCAAACCGTTGGAATGGGTAAAGTAGATTCTTTAGTAGTTTCGCAACCAAAATACATTCAAACAGTTGAAACTATTTTAAAAGACAACCAAGTAGAAGATTGGAAAGCGTACATGCGTTGGACTGCTTTAAGAGGTTCGGCAGGTTTATTATCAACCGAAATCGAAAATGCAAATTTTGAGTTTTATGGAAAAACCTTAACAGGAGCTGTAAAACAACGTCCAGCAGAAGAAAGAGCTTTAGCAACTGTTAATGGAAGATTAGGCGAAGCATTAGGTAAATTGTACGTAGCAAAAAAATTCCCACCTGAAGCGAAAGAAAAAGCACAAGCGATGATTGCTAACGTAATGAAAGCTTTCGATAATCGTATCAATAATTTACCTTGGATGACAAAAGCTACGAAGGAAAATGCAAAAATCAAATTAAATAAATTCCGAGTAAAAATTGGATATCCTGACAAATGGAAAGACTATTCGGAATTACAAGTAAAATCTCCAGAACAAGGCGGAACGTATTTTGATAATTCAAGAATGTACGCTAGATGGAGCCACAAGAAAAACATCGAAAAGATTGGAAAACCAGTAGACAAAGAAGAATGGGGCATGTCGCCACAAACAGTAAATGCGTATTTCAGTCCAACCAACAACGAAATTGTTTTTCCAGCTGCGATTTTACAACCACCATTTTATGATTATAGAGCAGATGAAGCAGTTAATTATGGCGGAATTGGCGCTGTAATTGGTCACGAAATTTCGCATGGTTTTGACGATTCAGGTTCAAGATACAATGCAGATGGAAATTTAGTGAATTGGTGGAGCGAAGACGATTTGAAACAATTCACAACATTAGGAAGTGCTTTAGCCGACCAATATTCAGCTTTAGAACCATTACCAGGAATTTTTGTAGATGGAAAATTCACTTTAGGTGAAAATATTGGAGATTTAGGTGGAGTTAACGCCGCTTACGATGGATTACAAATCTATTTGAAAGCAAATGGAAATCAAGGTTTAATCGACGGATTTACAGCTGAACAACGTTTCTTCATTTCTTGGGCAACTATTTGGAGAAGTAAAATGAGAGATGAAGCCATCAAAAATCAAGTTAAAACCGATTCACATTCACCAGGAATGTATCGTGCTTATGTGCCGTTACAAAATGTAGAAGCGTTCTATAAAGCGTTCAATATTTTACCACACAACGGTATGTATTTACCTTTTGAGAAACGAGTGAAAATTTGGTAATATTTTTAACCACATAGAATCATAGATTTTTTTTAGGAGTTCGTAGTTATCTTTTATCAAAAAAGTGAAACGCCTTAAAATTAAACCTATGTTTCTATGTGGTTTTTATATAAATTTATAGAGTATATGCCGTATTTATTAAAACATATTTTATCTTTTTTTATTTGTAGTTTTCTCAGTAATTTAATCTTTATAAGTTACTTACAGACTACACACTATTCTGGTGGAGAAGTTGGAATGGTTCCTTTACTTACAATCCTAAATTCTATAATTTCATTTGGATTTAGTGTAGTTTTTATATTAGTTTTAAAAATAATGAAAAGAAGTTTTTCAGTTCCTCAAGGAATTTCATTATTTACGATTTTTTCAATTCTAACACTGTTTTTTTACTTCAATGTTAATCCTGTGAAAGATTATCTTGGAGACGTAGATTTTTGGACAATACTTTCTGTGATAATTTCAAGTTTGATTGTGAGTTCAGTTTATTTCATTTACGAATCGAAAAACAATAACCAATAACTATTTTTTCTTAATCGCTCGATTCACTAAATAAAGTCCAGTAATAGTTATTGTTCCGCCAATGACAATTGCAGGAGTTAAAGGTTCATTAAACAACAGATAGCCAAAAAATAACGCCACCATCGGATTAATGTATGCATACAAACTACTGATTTCGGTTGGTAAGTTTTCCAACGCATAAATAAAAGCAATAAACGTTAAAACCGAACCTACAATAACCAAATAAGCAATCGACCACCAAGAAATTGCTGGAATTTCTGTCAACGGAACCGAAGTGCCATTAAATCCAATCACGCTCGAAATTACAACGCTTGAAATTAACATTTGCAATCCCAAACTAAAATACGGATTAAAATTGGTCTTGTTTTCTTTAATATATAAAGATGATAACGCCCAAGTAAACGTAGCAATTACCGAAAGTAAAATCCCAAATCGGAATTCAGGTCGTAAGAAATCGTTGAGGTAATCGTAGAAAATCACGCAAATGCCGCCAAAAGCAACAATCATTCCCACAACAGCTTTCCAAGATGTTTTTTGTCCACGAAACAAACTGATGATTACAATCCACAGCGGAAATATTGAACCAATAATCGCGCCCAATCCACTCGAAATGTACTTCACGCCCCAAGTACTCAAACCGTTACTTAGCATGAAATTCAAGACACTCAAAACTAAAATCGTGCGCCATTGACGTTTGTTTGGCCAAGGATGTTTTTTAATTAAGAAATAAAGTAGATACAACAATCCACCAAAAAGTTGACGAAGTGCTACCAATTGCATCGGAGGCATGTGCTTGACACCTTCTTTGGAAGCAATCCAGGTAGTTCCCCAGAAAAAGCTAATCCAAATTAGTGCTAAAATGGGCAAGCCAATCGCATTTTTCTTTTGTTGGATGTAATTGTGAAATACGCTAAAATACGCCATTACTAAATTTCTTTTTGGAACGAATAACCCAAAATTGTTTCCACTTTTTCACTAGAAATAATTTTACCTTTTGATTCCGAATCTTCCGCAAAGGTAGGCAATGGCAAATTCAAAATATCCGCTTTTTTGTGATAATATGCTTTACGTGTTGGATGTTGAGATGCGACAGCGTTAAAGGTTTCGCCCCAATTGTCATGCTGAACTTGTTTCAGTATCTCTTCTATAATCCCAATACAATCTTCCCTTTGAATCATATTCACTGGAGCATCTGGATTTTCTACATTCGTTCTTCCTGCCAAAAACTTTATCGGATGACGATCTTCGCCAAGTAAACCACCAAAACGAATTACGGTAGTTTTGAAATATGAATTCGATTGTAAAAGGGTTTCTGTAATTGCTAATTGTTTGCCACTTTCTGTATCGGGATTTGGTTTTGTTTCTTCCGTAATTTCAACAATCGGAAAACCATCGCCATAAACCGAAGTCGAACTCACAAAAACAACTTTTTGAATCCTTGATTTTTCGATAAATGGAATCAATGTTTTTACTTTATTTACGAATGTCATTTCGTTAGAAGTTGAAGTTACTTTTCTCAATCCAGGTGGAATATCAATAATCAAAATATCGGTTTCTTTCAGAAAATCTTCAATAGTTCCAATGATTTGATGTGCTTCCAATTGAATTTGGAAAGGAGAAATTTTAGCATTTTTCAATACTTCTAATTTACTTTCCGATGTAGTAGAACCTTTTACTTCGTAACCTTTTGCAAGCAATGATTTGGCTAATGGTAAACCAAGCCAGCCACAGCCGAGTATCGAGATTTTTATTCCCATTTGTGTTTTTTTATGTAGGTATTTGTTGGAATGTCGTAATCGTAATAAGTAACATATTTAAAGCGAGCTTTAGTTAAAGTGATTGAATCAGGTTGAATTTCTTCGTTTAAATAAATGTGGCTTTCACTTGGATTTTTTTCATTAAAAATAACCCTATAATATTTTCCAAAATTGTCATGTGTAAATTCTGAATACCTTGCTTCTGAATAATACTTTTTGTCATTATCATAAAAATAGTATTTCAAATAACTATGCTTTCCAAGTCTAATGTTGTATACTTTTCCAATAGTTTTACCTTCATAATTATTAATTTTTTCGTTATATTCTTTTTCATTAATATTTGAATAAATTATAATTAGAAAAATAAAGACGATTGTTATTGCTAACAGAATCTTTCCTTCGTTTTCTTTCAAAAAAGTTGAATAATTTTTCTTTTCTCTTTCTTCTTTCATTTATCTTCTTAACTATCTTTCTTCACCAACATATAAAAATCGTCTTCCAAAGCGCGATAACCTTGGTCGTACAAAAAGAAATAGGTGTTGCCAGTTTTGGTTTGCAACATACTCGTGAAAAACTCAAAATCGAAACCTTTGCTTAGCAATTTGGTTTTCGTAGTTTTTCCTTTGTCTTCTGGATTGAATTCACACAAAATGCGGTAATTTTTACGCAATTTATTATTAATGTTGCGCATCAGATTGTTCTGATCTTTGTTCATTTTATTGTTGTACGCATTGCGGCAGCCATCCGAACAAAACTTTTTGTCTTCGCGACCGATGATTTTATCGCCACATTCTAAGCAGGTTTTACTCATAGTAGTATTTTTTAAGCGGGACCATTAACTGATAAATTGATTAGCTCATCTGTTTCTAAATTATATTCGATATTCCAATAATGACTTCCGCCATCTGAAACCCATATCAATCGATTCAACCATTTGTTTTCTTCTTCATTCTTTTTCCAAAGTGAATTTATATAAAGAATTTTTTCGCCTTTGTCATTTATATAACCAAAGTATTGTCTTTTATATTTTTTTAAATTCTTGTGAATAATAGTCGAACTGGATTGATTAATCAGAGGATTGTTTATGTATTTTAGTTTTGATTTTAGCGCATTTTCAGCTTTAATTATTTCTTCTTTTGTCGGAGTAAATCTATTTTGTTGCATTATTTCATCACTCGATTCTGGAAAAATTGCAACTTCAAATTGTCTTGTTTTGAAATGTTCTGCAATATTTTGTGCATTAACAAAATAAAGATTTGACAATAAAAATAAAATGGTGATGTAAATAGTTTTATCACCACATTCTAAACAGGTTTTACTCATAGTAGTATTTTTTATATTCGATTAGAATTGCATTCAAATATGTTTTCTGTTCAATTAAAAGTCCTTTTTTATCGAAAAAATATTCTTCAACGGTTATTCCGTTTTTAAATCTATTTGTTGTTTTTTTGATTGAATTTACAGAATGTATGTAAGTAGTTTCAATATTGTATTCCGGATATTCAGCTTCTAATAATTCATAAACTAATTGATTATTGTCAAATTTTCTAGTATCTTTTTTGAAATATGAATTTTCGTCATATTTTGATTGAATTTCAATTTTGAGATTGTCATCATATCTAATTTCTTTAATTGAGGATAAAGAAGGTTTGCCTAAATACCATCCAGTTGAATCGATTTGTTTTACTAGATTTTGATTTTCATCGTAAAAATAATTTCTCTTGGAGTGTTTTGATTTTTGATAGGTAAAAGTTGTCCATTCTAACAGTTTTTCCTTGTCGTACTTCCATTCTTGACCTAAATATTTTTCATTACAATAACTACAAAATTTAGATTTTGAAATGCGATTGTAATTTATTAAATTAATATAATGTTCAGAACTATCTCTTATAATATATTTTTTTATTAATCGGTTTTTAGAATCATATTCGTATTCTTCTGTTATTGGATAAGAAATACTTCTGTAATGTGCTATTGTATCTTTTTTGGATAAACTGTATTCGTTATCTTCTGAAAATTTTTTTTCAAAAATCCGTCTATTTAGTTTATCGTATTTGTATAATTCTATAAAAGAATTATTTACAATTTTATCTTTGGTAACCTTTGGGATTTCTTTAGTTTCTCTTTTTACAATTAATGAATCTGAGAAATATTGATTTTCAAAACTATAAAACTCAAGGGAGCTTCCTCCTCCATGACTCACTACAACTAAATAGTGATTTATTCCTTTTAATATGCCTTTACTTTTATCGTATTCGTATTTCGCAAGAAGTAAACTATCTCTTTTAATTTTTCCATTCTTTTTTATTTCTTTGGAATAAACGGTTACTTTTTTTAAATTAAATTTTTCAAAGTTTTTTGGGTTTTCCCAATCCACATAAATTTGATTCAAATTTTCATTTTGACTGAATGAAAATAGTGAAAACATGAAAAATAGGTGTGTGAAGATTTTACGCATAGTTTTATGTATTGCTAGACCTGACAGGTTTTCGAAACCTGTCAGGTCTGAATGAAAATATTACTTCTTAAAATTAAACTTCATTTCCTTCCCATTTTCTTCAAAAACCACGTAAATATTGATTTCGTTATCCGAAATTTTCTCAAATGTAAATTTATCGAAATACACATGTGTTGGGGTAACTTTTACTAATCTAAAATTCTCGCTTACTTCCGCTTTTTCCCAACCTTTCAATTCGCCATCAAAATGTTTTAATTGTAATAAAAGCGTTTTATCTTTCTCAATAATGTGTCCCAATTCGTAAAAAGCGACTTTTCCATCTACCACTAATTTGAAACTAAACATCATCGAATTTCCAATCGGTTCGCTCCACGTTTCTTGACAAATGCCACCTAAAGCTTCGCCTGTCCAATTCCCTACAATCCATTTTACATCTTGTAAAGTGGCTTTTGGCGAACCTTTTTCATCGTTATAATTCAGAGTGTTTTGTCCAAATGCGCTAAACGAACAAATAAAAAGTAAAAAATAAATACTTTTTTGAAAGATTGATTTTTTCATCTGTAAAGTCTTATAGTTAAAGCGAATATACAAAAATAATTTCCATTTACAAACGCTTACAAATATTTACAACCGATATTAAATAGCTAATTACCGAATAACGTTTTTTTCTTGCCACATCTTTGCACTGTCGAAATGAAACAACGAGTTCAAGTTCAAAAAACAAGAGCAAGTTCAAATTTCAAATTTTAAAGCATTAGATTTTTTTAATTTATTCAATTTCTTAAATCTGTGTTCCAATAAGAATCAATTATTATTAAATATTTAAACGCCATGAAATGAGCATTTTCCTTAGGCAAAAACAAAACGAAATGCGAATTACATAAAACCTTAATAAATAAATATATAAGCCTTATGAAAAACAGAGTACAATTAATCGGACATGTAGGTCAAGAACCAGAAATCAAAAACTTAGAATCTGGAAGAGTAGCAAACTTTACGATCGCTACGAATGAAAGTTACACAAACGCCAAAGGTGAAAAAGTAGAACAAACCGAATGGCACCGCGTTTCCGCTTGGGGAAAAACAGTAGACATTATCGAAAAATTGTTAACCAAAGGAAGTCATGTTGCCATAGAAGGAAAATTAACGCACAGAAGCTACGAAGATAAAGACGGAAACAAACGTTACATCACGGAAGTAGTTGTGAATGAATTGGTTTTATTAAGCAAGTAATCAAGTTCAAGAACAAATTCAATTTCAAAAAACAAGTTCAATAGATAGATTTTTTAAATTATTTCAATTTCTTAAATCTGTGTTCCAAAAAAATCAATTAACACAAACATTAAATATTTATACGCCATGAAAAACTCAGTACAATTAATCGGACACGTTGGTCAAGAACCAGAAATCAAAAACCTTGAAGGAGGAAAAAAATTAGCAAACATCAGCATCGCCACAAACGAAGTGTATTATCGTGAAAACGGTGACAAAGTAGAACAAACGCAATGGCACCGAGTAACCGCTTGGGGCAAAACAGCCGACATCATCGAGCGTTTTGTAACCAAAGGTAAAGAAATCGGAATTGAAGGTAAATTAACTCACAGAAGTTACGACGACAAAGACGGAAATAAACGTTATGTTACAGAAGTCATTGCAAATGAAATTTTGTTAATCGGTAAATAATGATGTTATGCAAGTTAGAATATTTTCAATCCGATTGGATAACGCATTTTTGGAGTATGATCAACAACAATTGAATGCTTTTTTGAATACAGTTACGTTTAAAAAATCAAGCACACAATTTGTTGAAAGTGAAGAAGCGCATTGGTCGGTGATTGTTCATTATGAATCAGAAAAAAATGAAAAACCAGAACGATTAGAACGAAAATCTTTCGAAGATTTGAATCCGAAAGACAAACAAGTTTACAGTTATTTGACTCAATGGAGAAACGAAAAATCGGAAGCTTTGAAACTAAAAAAGTATATGATTTGCCACAATTCAGAATTAATCGATTTAGCGATGTACAAGCCAAGCAACTTAGATGAATCACAACAAATCAAAGGTTTTGGGAAACAAAAATCGGAACGATTTGGAGATGATATTTTAGCAATTTTAAATGCAGTTTAATAAGAAAAGCGACTTTTTATAGTCGCTTTTCTTATTAAAAATCAATAATTTATCAACACTATAACGTTTTCGTTAGACTTCAATTTTTTTATTAAAAAACAAAAAATTAAATTTAAATTATCAAATTAATAAATATGAAGTCAAAAATATATTCTTTTTCCATTTTTTTAGCTTTTTTATTGGTTTCAAGCCTGAGTTTTTCACAAGTGGGAATTAATACTACCAATCCATTAAGTACTTTGGATATTAATGGGAATTTATCAGTTAAAACAATA
>JBILST010000054.1:0-10940 GCA_044371865.1 Flavobacterium sp. | reverse complement strand
AAATGATGGAGTTTATATTTCGGTTCGACCATTAGCAACAGATGATAAATTTCAATTGCCCAATCCAGTTTCAGTTCCTGGCAGAGTTTATATCATTAGAAACATTCAAAATTCGGTTACAGCACAGTTAACAACAAATACAGGAATGTTTTTTCCTAAGAATTCTACAGTTGGGAGTTCAAATTTGTATATGTACGAGGGCAATCTTAGAACGGTTATTGTAATTAGTGATGGCGTAAATTGGACCTACATAAATTAAGAATTCATCAATTTTTGCAACTCTTCAACAAATAATCCCATGTGGTAACCGTCTACCAAACCATGATGAGCTAAAACCGTCATTGCCATGGTTTTTTTACCGTTTTCGGTCATCAATTTGCCATAAGAAACTTTTGGGCAACTATCGGGTAAAGTATAACTTCTAGAGTGTGTTAATCCAGTAAAATTAATCCACGGAATGGCTGAAAAATGAATAATATTTTCAGGAAATTCTCTTGTAAAAAGACCAGGAGTTATTTGAATTCGCTCAATTTCTGTTTGCACGATTTTAGCAAATTCGTGAATATCAGAATGAAATTTCATAAACGAAAAACCAAATGTTTTGTCTTCTCGCATAATGGTTGATGAAGCGTCAATTTCGTCATAAAGTACCACATCATTTCCTTCAATTCGATACCTGAAATTTTCCACTTGGTTTACGGCAGCAATCGTTTTGTGTAAATAATAAACAAAAAACGGAATTTGCATAGCTTTCGCCTTTTCATAAGCAGTAGTCATATCGATAGGTGTAGTAATTCCAAAAAAAGGCTCTTCGAAAGTATTGAAAAATTCAAAGTGTTCTTTTCGGTTCCAAGTAGAGATATCTATTTTTTGCTTCATTTTAATAAAGGTAAAATCTCAGTAATATTAGTAAACGATTCGAAATTTTCGTGTTCAATTTCGAAATCAATTTTCTCGTATTCCCAAGTGGTGTGATACGGAATGTGAATCGCGTGTCCGCCAATATTTAAAACGGGTAAAACATCAGATTTTAATGAATTTCCAATCATTAGAAAATCTTGCGCTTTACAATCTAATCGACCTAACATTTTTACGTAATCCAATTCTGCTTTGTCGCTCATGACTTCAATATGATGAAAGTAAGCGCCAATTCCAGAATCGTGTAATTTTCTATGTTGGTCTTTTAAATCACCTTTTGTAGCGACAACTAATTTATATTTTCCTTTCAATTGTTCTAAAACGGATTCTACGTTGGGTAACAATTCGACTGGTTTTTGCAATAAATCTTTTCCAATAGCTAAAATTTGCTCAATTCCTTTTCCCGAAATTTGATGATTCGTCAATTGCAAAGCAGTTTCAATCATAGACAAGGTAAATGCTTTAATTCCGAAACCATACAAAGGCAGATTTTTAACTTGATGATTCAATATCAACCCCAAAATTTCCTGACTCGAAGCATAATCTTGAAATAAAACACAAAAACGTTCTTGCGCCTCATCGAAATAAGGTTCGTTGTGCCATAAAGTGTCGTCGGCGTCGAAAGCGATTGTTTTTGGGTTCATCATGTTGTATAAAATTTATCTTCTTTCCAATTAGAAGGATTGTTTTCAATATAATTTTGTATACGTTCGAATGATTCCGAATTACGTATTATATGGTCATGAAATTTTGGTTGCCAATTAAATTCAGTATTTAATAATCGAGCATGTTTTGAAACAACAGATTTATAAGACCGAACAATTGTAGATATAGATCCCGATTTTGGTGATATATCCGAATAATATTGATTCCCTGTAGAATCGTTGCACTGCAACGATTTATCCATTTCGTTGCAGTGCAACGAAATTACAGAATCGGTATTGTTAATTATTAAAATGCCATGTGTATGATTTGGCATTACAACAAAGTTACCCAATTCTATAAAAGGAAAGTGATTTGGTATTTCCATCCAAAATTTTTCGGCATATTCACCAATTGGTGATAGTTGCATTTCGCTATTGATTATTTCGCCAAAAAAGTGTTTTCTATTTCTAGTATTGATGGTAATAAAGTAAGCACCATTATTTCTATAATCCCAATTTTTTAGTCTTACAGATTCTATTCGGTATTTGTTGTTGTACTTTTTCATGATAATAGAGAGACGAATACAGAGACGAAGCATTGCTTCGTCTTTACAAACTAAGATATCATCGCACCATTAATCACACCTTCCGCATCTGGATTTACGAAAACCAATTTTCCTTCTGCGTTGTTGGTTAACAATAGCATGCCTTCACTTTCCACACCGCGTAAAGCTCTTGGAGCTAAGTTGACTAAAACAGTTACGCGTTTTCCAATCACTTCTTCTGGTGTAAAATGCTCAGCAATTCCAGAAACGATGGTTCTTACATCAATTCCAGTATCTACTTTTAATACTAAAAGTTTGTTGGCTTTTGGCATTTTCTCTGCTTCAATAATCGTTCCAATTCGTAAATCTATTTTTGCAAAATCTTCAAATGAAGCTGTTTCTTTTTGCGGTTCAGCTTTTGCGTTTTCCACTTTATTGGCAGTTTTAGTTGCTTCTAATTTGTCTAATTGTTTTTGGATTTCGGTATCTTCAATTTGGGCAAACAAAATTTCAGCTTGACCAATTAGATGTCCTGCTGGTATCAAGTCTGTTTTAGTTGTTACATCGTTCCAACCTAAAGCATCGATTTTTAAAATATTCGATAATTTTTTAGCTGTAAAAGGTAAAAATGGTTCCGATAAAACCGCTAATGCAGAAGTAATTTGTAATGCTACATACATTTGCGTTTGTACTCTTGCCGGATTTTCTTTTACCATTTTCCATGGTTCTTCATCCGCTAAATATTTGTTTCCTAAACGCGCTACGTTCATTAATTCGCCCAACGCTTCTCTAAATCTGTAACGCTCGATTGAACTCGAAATTACGGCAGGATACGCTTTTAATTCGGCTAAGGTTTGTTCGTCAACTTCAGAAAATTCGTTTGGAGCAGGAACAATTCCGTCGTAATATTTATTAGTTAAAACCACCACACGATTGATGAAATTTCCAAAAATCGCAGCTAATTCGTTATTATTTCTTGCTTGAAAATCTTTCCAAGTAAAGTCGTTGTCTTTGGTTTCTGGAGCATTTGCCGTTAACGCATAACGCAATGAATCTTGTTTTTCTGGGAAATCTTGTAAATATTCGTGCAACCAAACCGCCCAGTTTTTTGAAGTCGATAATTTGTTTCCTTCTAAATTTAAAAATTCATTTGCCGGAACATTATCAGGTAAAATATAACTTCCTTCTGCTTTTAACATCGCTGGGAAAATGATGCAATGGAAAACGATATTGTCTTTTCCAATGAAGTGAACCAATTTTGTATCGGCATCTTTCCAATACGGTTCCCAATCTTTTCCTTCGCGAGCTGCCCACTCTTTGGTAGATGAAATATAGCCAATTGGCGCATCAAACCAAACGTATAATTTTTTTCCTTCGGCGCCTTCAACTGGAACATCAATTCCCCAATCTAAATCACGTGTTACGGCTCTTGGTTCTAAACCTCCATCAACCCACGATTTTACTTGTCCGTACACATTTGGTTTCCAGTCGTTTTTGTGACCTTCCAAAATCCATTCTCTTAAGAACGATTCGTAACGATTTAAAGGCAAAAACCAGTGTTTTGTTGATTTTAAAATTGGAGTTTCTCCAGTAATAGTCGATTTCGGATTAATTAAATCGGTTGCATTTAAAGTCGAACCACATTTTTCACATTGGTCGCCATAAGCTTCTGGATTGTCGCACTTTGGACAAGTTCCTGTTACGAAACGATCTGCTAAGAATTGGTCCGCTTTTGCATCGTATAATTGTTCGGTAGTTTCTTCGATGAAATCACCATTGTCGTATAATTTTTTGAAAAATTCTGAAGCTGTTTTATGATGAATCTCCGAAGAAGTTCTCGAGTAATTATCAAACGAAATTCCGAAATCTAAAAACGATTGACGAATGATTCCGTCATATTTATCAATTACTTGTTGAGGCGTAATGCCTTCTTTTTTCGCTTTCATTGAAATCGCCACACCGTGCTCGTCACTTCCGCAAATGAAAGCCACATCTTTACCTTGCAAACGCAAATATCTTGCATAAATATCGGAAGGAACATAAACACCCGCTAAATGTCCAATGTGAATAGGTCCATTTGTATAAGGTAAAGCCGCTGTAATCGTATATCTTTTCGGATTTTCTAACATAATTTTTTATTTTAACGCAAAGACGCTAAGTTTTTCGCAAAGCTTTGCAAAGTAATTTTAAGTTTTAAAAGTGCAAATGTCGTGAAAATTATAATTTATTCACAACTCGTCTGATACCTTCTTTTAAAAGAACGGAATTAAAGTTTAAAAGTAAGCCTAATTTGAAGTTACCAAGCCTTAAATAAGTTAAAGTTTGAGCAAAATGAAGTTCAGAAAGTTCTTCAACACTTTTTAATTCTATAACGAGTTTGTCTTCAACAAGTAAATCGATTCTGTAACCGTAATCTAGTTTTACTTCTTCGAAAATCAATGGAATTGATTTTTCTTTTTCAACTTTAAATCCTGCTTGAACAAGTTTATAATAAAGACATACTTTATATGTGTTTTCAAGTAAGCCAGGACCTAATGCATTGTGAACTTCTATGGCAATTCCAATAACTTTATTTGAGATTTCATTTTCGGTCATTTTTTTCCTTTTTTGACTTTGCGAAAAACTTCTAAACTTTGCGTTAAATTTTGAACAACTGATGTGTTACTTTAGAATTGCAAAGATTATTTTATTAAAAACTAAAACAAAAATAATCGATTAGTGACGAAATCCCGAATTTTAATTGGATTTTGTTTACTTTTGAGTTAATAAAATCTGACGATGTATAGATTTATTTTGATACTTATTTTAATTTCAAACTTTTCTCATTCGCAAAAGAAAATGAAAATTCCACCTTATCTTAAAAAAGGCGACACAGTTGCTCTAGTTTGTACCGCTCGTAAATTTTTTCCAGAAGACGCAAAGCCTGCTATTGAATTATTAGCATCTTGGGGATTGAATGCCAAATTAGGCCGAACCATAGGTTTAGATAGTTGTCAACTTGGCGGCACTGATGCCGAACGAATTGCAGATTTTCAAGAAATGATGGATGATGACAACATCAAAGCCATTTGGTGCGCACGTGGTGGTTATGGAACGGTTCGAATAATAGATTCGTTAGATTTTACTAAATTCAAAAAGCATCCTAAATGGATTATGGGATTTTCTGATGTTACTGTTTTGCACAGTCAATTGAACGTGGAACGCGTGGCGACTTTGCATTCGATTATGCCATTTACAGTTCCAAAAGCGCCAGAAGAAGTAAAAGAAACGCTGCGAAAAGCACTTTTTGGAGAGGCGATTTCGTATACAATTCCATCAAAACCATATGATGTAAAAGGAAAAGCTTCAGGCGAATTAGTAGGAGGAAATATTTCGATTTTATATAGTTTATTGGGTTCAAAATCATCGATTGATACGAAAGGAAAAATTCTTTTTATTGAAGATTTAGATGAATATTTGTATCATATTGACAGAATGATGTATAATTTAAAACGCAATGGTTATTTCGAAAATGTAAAAGGAATTATTGTTGGAAGTATGGCTGATATGCACGATAACGAAATTCCGTTTGGACAAAATGAAGTGCAAATTATTACTGCTATTGCTAAAGAATATAACATTCCAATTGCATTCGAATTTCCTGCTGGACACCAAACTGATAATCGAACCTTGATTTTAGGAAGTCAAGTAGATTTTGAGGTGAACGATAAAGAAGTGCTTTTGTCTTTCAAATAACGGAACACTAAAAATCTGAACTCTGAATACTTTAATAAATGGCCGAACATAATGAATTAGGAAAACTTGGAGAAGAATTAGCGGTGGATTTCTTAGAAAAAAACGGCTATACTATTTTAGAAACAAATTGGTTTTTTAACAAAGCCGAAATTGATATTATTGCTCAAAAAGAAAATATTTTAGCAGTTGTAGAAGTGAAAACTCGTTCGAGTATAGATTTTGGTTTGCCGCAGGAATTTGTAAAACCTAAAAAAATCCAATTGTTGGTAAAAGCTATAAATGAATATGTTATCCAAAATGATTTAGAGGTAGAAGTTCGTTTTGATATTGTTGCCATTCATAAAGAAAACACGGAATTTGTTATTGAACACATAGAAGAAGCTTTTTATTATTTTTAATGTTATATTTATAACAAATTGTTTTTTATCTTTGCGCCAACAACACAACACAATTAGTTTAAAATGAAAACAATATCTTCAGTAGTTGAACAATACATTAAATCGAAACCTTTTTTATTGAGTTCACTTTCGCAAGGCATTATAAATTTAACGTCCTTGGCTCGAATAATGATGCCCGAATTAGAATTGCATTTAGGTAAAGATGTAAAACAAGGCGCGGTAGTAATGTCTCTAAAAAGGCTTTCAGAAGAATTAGATTTTAAAATTAATTATAAAATTTCGAAAGTATTAAAGAATATTGGCGAAATTACAGTTCGATCTTCTCTGACAGATTTTACTTATGTGATTTCAGATACATTATTAGAAAACCAAGCTAAATTAATTTCAGAAATCAACAAGCAACAAGATATTTTTTACACGTCTTCTCGTGGGGTTAACGAAACGAATATTGTTATTAGCGCATCTGTAGAATTACTTATAGAAGCTATTTTTAAAAATGAAAAGTTAACGCATAAAATTGAAAATCTTTCTTCAATTACTGTAAAATTACCGCAAGAAAATATTTCAACACCAGGGGTATATTATTATATTTTTCAAAGATTAGCTTGGGAAGGGATTATTATCCACGAAGTAATTTCTACAACAAATGAATTTACAATTATTGTGAGTGATGATCAAATAGACGTTGCATTTAAGGTAATAAAAGACCTTAAAAATGTGTTTGATTAACAAAAAGTGGTCTATTTTTTTTCACATCTAAAAAAGAAACGTATTTTTACAATTCTATACATACTAAAAAGTGATTTTAGTAGTTTAAGTACAAAAACGTTTTACATTGAAAAGCACTATAATTAAATACATTTTTGCTGTTGGTTTTTTGTTTTTTTTGATTGCTTGTTCTGTCAAAAAAGATAAATTTATCAATCGTAATTTTCACGCGGTTACCACAGAATACAACGTACTTTATAATGGTAATCTGGCTTTAGACAAAGGACTTGAAGAGCTCAAACTAACCTATAAAGATAACTTTTGGGAAGTATTGCCAGTGGAACGAACTTCAGGCATAGAAGAGGCTGTTTTACCTGATCAAACTAAGAATCAAAATTTCAATCGAGCAGAAGAAAAAGCGGTTAAGGCAATTCAAAAGCATTCTATGAATATTGCCGGAACAGAGAAAAATCCGCAAATGGATGAAGCGTATCTTTTGTTGGCAAAGGCCCGATATTATGAAAATCGTTTTATTCCTTCTTTAGAAGCATTAAATTATATTCTTTATAAATATCCTTTAAGTGATAGAATTTATCATGCCAAGGTTTGGCGTGAAAAAGTGAATATCCGTTTAGATAATGAAGATGTTGCAATAAAAAATTTAAAAAGACTTTTAAAAGACGACAAAATTCAAGGTCAAGATTTAGCAGATGCCAATGCAATGTTAGCGCAAGCTTACATAAACATTCAGGTTAAAGATACTGCAATTGCTGCTTTAAAAATAGCGAAAGAGGCAACTAACGACTCTGATGAAAAAGCTAGATATACTTTTATTTTAGGTCAATTGTATGAAACATTACAATATAATGATAGTGCCTTTGCAGCTTTTGAAGAAGTAATTCAAATGAACCGAAGAGCGCCTCGTAGGTATGTAATTCAATCTCACGCCAAACAAGCACTTCAATTTGATTACAAAAATGGTGATACTTTAGTTTTTACCGAAAAGTTTCATAAACTTTTAGAAGACAGAGAAAACAGACAATATTTAGACATATTGAACCATCAAATGGGTCTGTTTTATGATAAACAGGGTTTAAATGATAATGCTAAGACTTACTATAATAAATCCATAAAATCACGCTCTCAAGATAAATATCTAGCAGCCTCAAATTATCGAAATATTGCCGAAATTTACTTTAAAGAAGCTAAATATAAAAAGGCAGGAAACTATTACGATAGTACATTGGTTAATATGAATGATCGTACAAGAGAATATCGTAAAATCAAGAAAAAAAGAACCAATTTAGAAGATGTTATAAAATATGAGTTTATAGCTCAACAAAACGATAGTATTCTGAGTGTTGTAGCAATGAACGAACCAGAAAGAAAAAAGTATTATGAAGGTTACATTTCAAAATTAAAAGTTGAAGACGAAATAAAAGCCAAATTAGCAGCAGAAAAAGCCAAGAAAGAAGCGAATATTCAAGCAAATGCTAACAATACACAATCGCCAGGTAAGATAAATACTGCGGGTAAAAAAGATTTGCAAGAAATTGATATGGGATTTGGTTCTATGATGCCTCCTGGTGGTTTGGAACCAGATAAAGGATTAAACAATTTTTACTTTTACAATCCTGTTGCAGTAGAATTTGGAAGAAAAGAATTTAAAGACAGATGGGGAAAACGTTCATTAGCCGATAATTGGAGAATTTCTGCAAGTACGACTGGTAATTCTAATACGATAGAAAATGATAGTTTAGATATTGAACAAAATGAATTAGATAGTATAAAAGAAGCCAATCCTAAGTACGATGTTCAATTTTATTTATCCAAAATCCCAACCGATCAAACACTTTTAGACAGTTTGGCGAAAGATAGAAATTTCGCATATTACCAACTGGGACTTATTTACAAAGAAAAATTTAAAGAAAATGAATTAGCAGCGTCTCGTTTAGAACAATTGCTAAAAAACCAACCCGAAGAACGTTTAGTACTTCCGGCAATGTATAATCTATTTAAAATTTATCAGCAGATTTCTCCGTCAAAAGCTGTTGAGATGAAACAACGCATTTTATCTCAATATCCAGATAGTCGTTATGCTCAAATTGTAAATAATCCAGAAGTTGAAGTCACCGATGCTGAAAATCCAGAATTGGTGTTCAATGCCTTGTATAAAAAATTTGAAAACAATCAAGTTAGAGAAGTGTTGGTTGAGGTTGATGAAGCAATCTTTAAATTTACAGGAGAAGAATCGTTGCCAAAATTTGAAATGTTAAAAGCTAAAATTCAAGCCCGATTAAAAGGGGTAGAAGAATACAAAAAAGCATTAAACTATGTTGCCCTAACTTATCCTAATGTTGACGAAGGAAAAGAAGCAGAGAAAACACTTCAAATGGAAATCCCTGTAATTGAAGCGCTTAATTTTGGTTTAGAGCCGCCAACAAGTTATAAAATCATTTTTCCTAAAAAATATCCGTACGATAAAGAGTTTAAAAACCTTTCCGATAAAATTGCGAAATACATTAAAGATACAAATGCGGTGGCTTTAAAATCATCTGAAGATATTTATACGCTTACAGATAATTTTCTAGTAATTCATGGTTTCGACACCAAAGACGCAGCGATTTCAGTATTAGCAGTGTTGCAATTGCATAAAAATTACAAAGTAAAAGATAATGTATATATTGTTTCAACCGAAGATTACAAGATTATACAAATGAAGAAGAAATTAGAAGAATGGATTTTGTTAAATAAATAAACATTAAATACCTACTATTATGTTTGAAAAAGTAAAAAATCAAGATCATTTATTAGGAAAAACCAATAGAATTGTTGAAGGAACCACTATTATAGGAAATATTACAACGCAAGCTGATTTTAGATTAGATGGAAAATTAACTGGAAATTTTACATCAGAAGGTAAAATTGTTATCGGTCCTACAGGAGAAGTAATAGGTGATATCATTTGTAAAAGCATAGATGTTGAAGGTGTTTTTTCTGGGAAATTACAATCGGAAGGTATGTTAAATGTAAAATCGAAAGCACACATAACGGGAGAAGTAATTGTTGGTAAATTAGCTGTTGAACCAGGTGCACGATTTGAA
Organism: Flavobacterium sp.; assembly: GCA_044371865.1. Lineage (GTDB taxonomy): Bacteria > Bacteroidota > Bacteroidia > Flavobacteriales > Flavobacteriaceae > Flavobacterium. The sequence continues at coordinate 888 of JBILST010000054.1, read as the reverse complement.
GCGAGTTGTGAAATGAGAAATTCATAATCAAACCCCACAAATCCGAAAAATTTCGAGCTACACATCACATACAAACCAAAAATGGACTCTAATAATAAAAAGCAATCAAATAAGTGGTTGGCGCTAATAAATATTCCCTTTCAAATGGGATTGATTATTTTTGCGGGAGTTATGTTAGGTCAATGGTTAGATGAAAAATATAAATTAGAAGGTTCTATCTTGACAATAATAATTTCATTTTTAGCTGTTTTTTTAGCATTATATAATGTAATTCAGCAAGTTAATAAATTGAATAACGATAAATAATGATAAAAAAAATCTCAAAACTTTTAATGGTTTTAGTTCCTTTGACACTTGTTTTATATTTTTGTCATGAATTTGTTTTAAGTAATTTTCTCAATCATTTGGGGTTTGAATTAACAACAATTTCGATTTATCTTTTTCATTTTTTTACAGTTATAGTTTCGTATGTTCTATTGGTTGTTGTAAACAAATATTTTTTTTCTCAAACAGGTTATGCTTTTTTGGCATTTGGTATAATTAAAATGGGGCTTTCTGTTTTTTTTCTAATGCCAGTTATACAATCAGATTCAGTTGATAAAGTACCAGATGTTTTATCTTTTTTCATGCCTTTTTTTATTTATCTGCTTTTAGAAACCATTTTTTCTGTTACATTACTAAATAGTTCAAATTTGAATGATAATCAGTAAACTATATTATTTGATTACTTTTTTTTAAAAATTATAATAATATGTTTTCATTTTTTAATTAATAATGTACCTTTGCACAAAATTTAGAGGAAATAAATTTTACTATTATTAGTATAAGTATATGAGAATAGCAAATCGCACAATTCAATTTTTGTTTTCGTTATCATTATTGATTTTA